>JAZDGD010000006.1:0-5502 GCA_043807255.1 Patescibacteria group bacterium | reverse complement strand
CGTGTCAAATCATCCAACTATCTGACCGAAACAGGTTCTGGTCTCGTGGTTTGAAATCTGACTGAAATCTTTTTGTTAACATCGACCTTTTGATTGATTTGGTAAAGTATATTAAGTTTGTTATCAATCGTTCTTTTTAATTGAGCCGGATTAGAAGATTGATAGATTCTTTTTAATTCTTGTTTTCTTTTTTCTGTAATTTCATTTGATTCTAACAATCTAGCATAAGGTGTTTTGGGAACGTCATATCTACGATGAATCTTTCCATTAATTCTTTCTTTGGAAATTAATTTAATTACTGGCTGAAAAAAGTTTTTGAATAATCGTAATTCATTGCGATAAAGATCATTTAAAACATCCAATTCTTCTATCGTTTCGTATCTTGCGTATCCTACAAACTTTTTAACGTGAGTCCAGTTCTTTTGTTCAACCAAACAATTATCGTTTTTCTTGTAGGGTCTTGATCTGGAAAATCTTAATCCTTGATCGTGGGCATATTTTAACAGATGCCAATTGATAAATTCTGTTCCATTGTCTGAATGAATTTCTTGCCAGGTTAAAGGAAACCTTGTTTTACATCCCTCTAGTCCCAAAAACGTCCTTTGCTGTCCTTTGCCCATAATTGCTTCTCCTTCCCACCAACCAGAAGAAATGTCGGTGATAGATAGGGTGTTAATGAATTCGCCGATAACCGATTGGCCACAGTGTTCAACTAAATCAATTTGAGTATTGCCCAAGACAGTTCTGTCTTGTTCTGCAAATACTTTTACCGGTATTTTTTGATAAAGCAGGGGATGGATTTTATGATGATATTTTCTGTTTAGTCTTTCAACTTCTTTCTGATGTTTTAGTTTTCTATCTATTGTGGCCGAACCAATCTTTTCTAATTTCTTTGCAACAATATCCGAACATTCTAACTCGCTAAGTTTTCTTAATTTTTCTGTTTCAGTTGTTAGCAAGGGTTTTAATCGTTGTCCGCAGGGATAATCAAATATCTCCCACATTCTGACTAATGCTGTTTTAACATAATTATCATAATATTGTTTATTCTGTTTTCTTTGAGAAACAAGCTTGTCTAAATTGCTTTTAGGTCTTAGTTTGTCTATTAAGTATTTTCTGTTAAGACAAGTTCTTTTTTCTGCTTCGTCCAATAGTGTTCCTCTTTTCTTCTTGGATTTAGTTTTTAAGTATTCTGTCCTTAATTCTTTTAAATACTGGTTTCTTGATTGCATGTTCATCATATGATTTGTAGATTAATTGTTAACCTACAAATCATACTTAATTTCGGTCAGAAATTAAATGATTTAATCAATACCCCTATGGTCAGATTTTAGATGATTTAATACGTTTTTATTGACAAAGAAATAGCAGGATGATAAAATGGTGTTATTCTAAATTGTGGAGGAAAACATGGAATTCGAAAGCGCGTGTAAGGACTGCGAAAGACAGGGGAGGTGTCCTTTCGAAGGAAATTCCGAGGGGAAATGTGACGGCCCCTTCGAATGGAATTTGGACTAAAGATGTTTGCGAGTTCCTTGTCCTTGGTAGGACATTATCCGGTCGAGGCGTTTTACGCCCCGACCGGTTTTTATTAAAACCAAAAGCACCACAAAACATTGTAAATTACAATAAAAAGGGAACCTGCCCGCCTGCCCTGCCTGCCGGCAGGCAGGTTGTTTTCACACTAGCGGCGTGGTAAGATTAACGTATGGAACCCCGGTACTGAATTTTCGACTGGTCCGATGAACATCGGACCTCAACCGAGGTCAATAAAACAAATAATAGATAATTATAAATAATAAGCATTAATAAGTTTTCGACAAAACTATCATAAATATGTCGAAAATCTAGTACGGGGTGGAACAATTTTTAAACGCGAATATATGGCTTGTATTGTTGCTTGTTCTGTGGACATTGCCATGGAAGGCAGTGGCTCTGTGGAAAGCAGCAAAAAATAATCGTAAAATTTGGTTTGTGGTATTGCTTGTCGTCAACACGCTTGCGATATTAGAAATCATATACATTTTTGGTTTTAGCAAGAAAAAAGCGGGTTGTGCTTGTTGTGATGACAAAACATCTCATTCGACAAAAATAGGGGATACAGAAATTTAAAATTGTTTGTAATAAATAGATGCATCTATAGATGCATCTATTTATTTAACTTTCAAATTTTAATGATTTCTGATAAAATAAAATTATGAACAAGAGGGTCATTTTAATTATTGCGTTGTTGGTTATTGTTGCAGGAATTAGTTATTTAATTTATCAATCTCAACATAATCCGAAACAGTTAGAAAGGGCATGTATTGATTCTGGTGGAACCGTGATCATGGCAAGTTGTTGCCAATTAACTTCAGATTTTCCCAACTCCTGTTCAATTGGTGCTTGTGGATGTTCTCCGGATCACAGTAAACAAGTAAAAGCCCGTGATTGTGGAGACAAATGTTGGAACGGGATAAAATGCGTAAATAATTAATAATTCCCTCAATAAGTTCGGGACAAGTAAAAAACCATGCCAATAAAAAAATCTTCGTTAGAAAAAAAGTGGTATTATCGAGTAGCGAAAATTTTATTTTTATTAATTCCCATATTTATTATTGTTTTTCTGTTTTTAAATAATCGAATCGATATTTCCAATTTACCAAAGGGTAATATTTCCAATATATTGCAAAATGATATTGTTTATGTAGTGGGTGGATTAATTTTATATTTTATTGTTATTTGTGCAATCTGGAGAATTTTTCTATACATTGTATTCGGCGGATTGGAAAATGACACAAGAAAAACAGGCAACAACACAATACAGTCAACAAGCCCAGTTCCCCAGCCAACGCCGGCAAAAGCGATAGGTCCGATTATAGTTATTATATTTTGTCTTGTTCTCTTTGCTATTGCATTTTCTCAGACAGACACAAATCCTTTTAAAGCCCATACCTATGGCACAACCTGTACAAATAGCGCCGGAAAAACAGGCCTCTACGGCACAAATGGATCCTGCAATACATGTTCTGGTAACGGTATTGCGGTTACAAGTCCTACAAAAAATTGTTCAGATGGCATGGCTGGAGTTTATTGTTGCAGTAGTGGAAGTGATAACAACAATAACAACAACAATTATGATGGGTGTATTGATACGGGATGTGGTTCAATGTGGTACTGTTCAGGAAGTTATTATATAGATAATCAAGAAATCGACGTTCCTGGATTATGCTTCCCAATTCATCCAGATACGATTCATACAAGTTGGACAGGCGTGTGCAGACAGTGTCCATAATTTCTATGAGAACAAAATTCATAATTTTAATATTGATTATCGTATTTGTTATTGGCGTTTTTTGTGTGGTGAATTTGGGTAGTATTTCAAAAAAAAGACCTAACACTTCTTCTTTCCAACCCATTTCAGCGCCCAAAACGAGCGCATCTGCAATTACTTCACCACCACCTAGCATGGTAGGTATTAATACTCATACGGAAGTATACGGACAGGATGCTGACCCTAATATGATTACGCTTGGCCCCAAACTTGGTATTAATCCAGAAAAGCCTGGCTACGCCACTAAGCATAGTATGGCTTGGGAACTTAAAATTCATGGAACACCTGTACTTGCTCCTCTCGATATGACACTGGTGGGTTTTCAAAATAATAGTGTCGAATATGGAATTGGAGCAGATGGACGAAGATATGCCCCATTCAATGATTTGGTGTTATTTTTTGAATCTGCTAGTCCTGATTGGCCGGGTATGATTATTTATGTTTATCATTTATACAGTTCGCCACTGTTGCTTGGACAAAATATAAATTCAGATTGTGGTGATGTCAAACCAGGTACAGGTATTATCCAAGCCCATGGGCACCTTTACATGGGCAATATGGACTATGTGGCCGACACGGGTAACGCGAGTGCATGCGAGGATCTAATCGGATACACGGTAAAACGCGGGGAACTAATTGGATTCGCCGGTAGTGTTGGTACTCACTCTTTTGTTGACATTGGCTTCAAAGTATCAGATACATTAGAAAATCCACTCTTTGGTTTAAATTCTAAAGGAATAGATCCATCTATTGCACAATCGGGAAACCGTTATCTTCATTGGGTCCAACCCGGTTTGTTCTTTTATTGGAAAAGTTTTAGTCCTGATGCAATTTTCCCCAGCGGAGTGCTTGCTTATCCCTTTGAAGCTGACGGTTATCAACTTCCCACAGAGCAACGCGATGTTAATTTTAAGTATGCTTTTTAAATTAAAAGATAAAAAATACTTAAAATAAATATTACGACTTACGAGGTCGTAATTTTTTAAACTTTCAAATTTTAATAATTTCTGATAGGATAAAGATATGAATAAATCATCCACTATTAACGATTCATCTGAAAGAATAACCTCATTATACGAAAGCACGTTGGAGATTCCCAAGAATAAACCCAAAAATCAATTCGTTTTATGTCCAATTGGATTAGTGGGAGCAGGGAAGACAACGGTTATTAGTCCGTTGAGCAAAAAATTGTCTTTATTGAGAATTTCTACTGACGAAATTAGGATTTTGTTTAAAAAAGATGGACTTGATTGGGGACAAGCGCGAGAAATAGCTTACGGGCTTGTCAAAAAATATCTTCACCAAGGGTTTAGTGTCGCCGTGGATATTGATTGCGTTACCGAGAGAGCTAGAAATTATATAGCAGAAGCTCAAAAAGAATTAGATTTAAAAGTTATTTGGATTCATATTAATCCGCCGGAAGAATTTATTATTAATAAACTCAAAGATTACAAACATGACGGCGTGTTATTTAAGGACGCAGAAGATGCAATAAATAACTATTTCGATCGTAAACCATTGCATCAAAATCTCGATTTTCCGTTTACTTATACGTTCGATACGTCCAAATCAAATTTAGATGAACAAATAAACGAAGCAGTGGATAAAATTAACGATTTAATAAAATAATAATAAATAGATGCATCTATAGATGCATCTAACGAGGGATATGGAACGTAATTTTTAACCCGCGGAATTTTGGGAGCATGAATAAATCATTTACTATTCACGATTTACCTAAAGAAGAACGACCACGTGAACGAATGGTTGAGTTCGGCGAACAAGCGCTTTCTACGCAAGAATTATTGCAAGTTATCTTGGGACGCGGTGTTGCCGGTGAATCGGTTTCGGTAACTGCACAAAAATTATTATCAAAATTCGGCAGTTTACAAAAATTATCCGAAGCAAGCATTGAAGAATTGTCTTCGATTAAGGGAATTGGACTGGCGAAAGCAACACAAATAAAGGCTGTTTTCGAAATTAGCCATCGACTTTCTACTCAAACCCCTTCATACAAAAGCAAATAACTTACTGATCCTAAAAAAGTATATCAATTAATCAAAAATAAACTCAAAGACAATCGCAAAGAACGTTTTTATATTATCATTTTAAATAGCAGAAATTATTCGGTTGCCGAAGTTTCGGTTGGCACTCTTAACGCTAGTATTGTTCATCCGCGCGAAGTGTTT
>JAZDGD010000005.1:0-29704 GCA_043807255.1 Patescibacteria group bacterium | reverse complement strand
TGACAAAAATGATGTGGCTGCGGTTACGGTTCCGGTAAAGTTTGCTGCAGAAGATATTGTTTGACCATTAATTAGGCCTGAAGTAATTGTGCCTGAAATTGTTAAATTACTGTAACCCGCAATATCCCCCGAGATACTTGCCGTATTATCTAAATTCAATGCACCTGCTAAATTTAATCCACCTCCTGTTGTAAAGTCTGTTCCTGCATTACCGATGTTCAAAACTAAATTATTGGACATATCTAAATTGCCAGAAAGTGTGGTGGCACCTGCATAAAGCGTGCCAATTGAAGCAGAAGTAATTTGTGCTGATAAAGTTTCGAAATCATTTGATACTGATGCATGAGTAAACAATCCTGTTGTTGCGGTTAAAGAATTAATTCCAGAAATGTTTTGATTGTTACCAGTGATATTTCCTCCTAACGTAAATGCATTAATCGTTAATACGGCATCAGATCCAATAGTTGTTACTTTTAATTCAGAAGTTTCTATCCCTTCTGATGCTGAAGCATTGGTGAAGGAAAATAGGCCTGTGCCTAAATTAATTGGTTGATTGTTTCCGGTGTTGATTGATAATGTTCCTGCAGAATTAATGTAACCATCTCTAAATACGGTGTTGATGCCAACAGTTAAATCATCAGATACACTTGCATGGGGGGTAGTTAATGCACCTGCTAAATTTAATCCACCTCCTGTTGTAAAATCTGTTGCAGAGTTGCCAATATTTAAAATTAAATTATTGGCCATGTCTAAATTGCCAGACAATGTGGTTGCACCTGCATAAAGCGTGCCAATTGAAGCAGAAGTAATTTGTGCTGATAAAGTTTCAAAATCGTCGGAGATACTTGCATGAGTAAACAATCCTGTGGTTGCGGTTAAAGAATTAATTCCAGTAATGTCTTTGTTGTTGCCAGTGATATTTCCTCCCAGTGTAAATGCATTAATCGTTAATGTTGTATCCGATCCAATCGTGGTTACTTTTAATTCAGAAGTTTCTATCCCTTCTGATGATGAAGCATTGGTAAAGGAAAATAGGCCGGTGCCAAGATTAATTGGTTGATTGTTGCCTGTATTGATTGATAATGTTCCTGCAGAATTAATGTAACCATCTCTAAATGCGGTGTTGATGCCAACAGTTAAATCATCAGATACGCTTGCATGGGGGGTAGTTAAGACGCCTGCTAAATTTAATCCACCTCCTGTTGTAAAATCTGTTCCTGCATTACCAATGTTCAAAATTAGATTATTGGACATATCAAGATTTCCAGATAAGGTGGTTGCTCCTGCATACAATGTGCCAATACTTGCACTTGTGATTTGTGCAGAAAGAGTTTCAAAATCATCAGATACAGATGCATGAGTAAACAATCCTGTGGTTGCGGTTAAAGAATTAATTCCAGAAATGTTTTGATTGTTACCGGTGATATTTCCTCCCAGAGTAAATGCATTAATCGTTAATACGGCATCCGATCCAATCGTGGTTACTTTTAATTCAGAAGTTTCTATCCCCTCTGATGCTGAAGCATTGGTGAAGGAAAATAGGCCGGTGCCTAAATTGATTGGTTGATTGTTTCCTGTATTGATTGATAAAACTCCTGCAGAATTAATGTAACCATCTCTAAATACGGTGTTGATGCCAACAGTTAAATCGTCGGATACACTTGCATGTGTGGTTGATAGATTCGTTGAAAAAATATTTGTTGATGTTAAATTATTTAAACCTGTAAACGATCCCCCAAACAACATAGATGTACCATCTGTGAAAATGCTTGTATGTAAAATGTCTGCAACTGTTAACGAGTCTGACATTGATGCACGAACTCCGGTTAGATCTCCATCTAAATTAAAATTTCCAGAAATACTTGCCACGGTGTCGGAAAAAGTAATGTTGTCTCCGATCGTTAAATCATCAGATATCGAAACATGCATTGCTGAAAAATTTGTTGCTGTTAATGTCGGAACAATCAAACTTTCTGATATTGAGACAATGCCATCAACATCTAAATTACCGAATATATTCCAAGACGATGAAGAATATAAATAATCATTTGCGATTGATGACCATAATACGTCATCTCCAAAATAAAAATCGTCAGATATTGAAACAATTCCATCTCTAACCGTAAATACGTCGGACACTGTTAAATCATCGGATATACTCGCATGTATTGTTGAAATTGTGTCTAACCCTATAAAATTTCCTTGAGTTAAAGTAGCAACACCATCAGTTAAAGTAATGGTATTAATTGTGTCCAAGCTTGAAGATGTAACATCTAAAGACGTACCAATTGCATTGGCAAAAGTTAAAAGATTGTTTACCGTGATATCATCTAAGGTTAATGTATCAGAAATACTTACTGTGCCATCAAACACAACACCACCTAAAACAGTTAAATCGTTATTAATCGTAACGTCATTGGTAACAACGATATTCTTTTTTGCATAAATATTTTCATTAAAAGTTATGTCTTCTCCAAAACTCTGTATTCTGCCTACCTTTGTTGCTTCAGAATAGTAATAGTTGTTTTGTGTAATAATTTGACTACCAATTTTTGATTGAAAATCGGTAACATCCTTTGCAATTTGATTGAAGATTTCTTGTTTTAAATTTGCAAATTGTGCATTTAATAAATCTTGATCTTTGATTAATGTAGTTTCTTTTTGTATTGTTTTTACGACAGTTGTTTCATAAACAATGTGCTGTGTATCACGATTTACAAATATGGTTCTACCTTCGACGAATTCACGTGTGATTTTTAATTTTTGATATAGGTCTCTGATCGAAACAAGGGTTTGATTCGAATCCGACATATCAAATGAATTTGGGAATAGATTTGTGACTGATAACGATGATGTAAAATCATACATTGCAAAAAACATTTTCTTTAAATTGGATGCAAATCTTTCTGGGGAATTTAACAATGCATCGATGAAGGTATAAACAAGTTTAATTACAAATCTCCCCGAGCGAGTTATTGCTTTGTCAATTGATGCAAAAACTGAATTAAAAAATCTGTTGATTTTTCGATCTAATATTTTTAATTCATATACCACGCTCTTAATGTTATTGCCAATCAAATCATTTGTATTTTCTTCAATATTTTTAGCAAAATAAAACGCCTTAGTGTTTGGATCGTCAACCCTAAACACTTCCTTAAGCGCCTTGTTTGTCTCAATAATCGCCTGTGCCTGTAACCTATATGAGTCCTGGGTGTTAGAAATAGAAAATTCTGCAACCGCATTCTTTATGCCCCCAGGGACCCCCAAAACCCCATCTTTTAAAGACACATAGGCCGATGCAAAAAATGCAAAAAACATTATTCCCAACAACGCTGGGACAATAATGTTTTTCCTCAACAAATTGACGCCTATTTTGTCCGTTTCAGTTATACCATATGACTTATTTTTCCCATTAGAGCCGTTGATCTTTTCGGTTTTGTCTGCGTACTCTTGTAACCATTCAATTGTCGTAAACCAGTTTCTGCCAATTTTTTTCGCTTTTAATTTTCCTAAACGCGCCATAAAATTCAGATGTTTCTGAGTGCAACCATATACCTTCGCTGCTTCACTTAGCGAAATATATCTTTCGTTTTCAATTTTCATTTTTCCATTGCTGTTTTTCATATGGTGTCAGGTAGTAGAGATTAGCTCCATATATGGCATAAACCATAAGGATAAAAATAAAAATTTTGGCTAAGCGATTTTAGGCCAAAATCAGAGAGAGAATTAAGTTTTTTTATGAATTTAGGTGCATCAAAATATGGTATGTACCATATCATGCTAAATATATGTATATTGCCACCCAAACTCATACTATAATTATAGCACAAATTAGCTCTGTCAATGCTCTGTAACTGTGGATAACTAAGGGAGTTAAAATTAATCTAATTTTAACCCAATTTTTCCCGCAAACGGGATCCCGTTACGCGGGACAATAAATTTTCAATCATTGACTTGGCTTTTATACTATATTACCGGCAACGCATGTTAAATAGCGGTTTATTTTATACTGAGACAATCTCGGAGTTCCGATCGCAATCGGGATGACCCGCCTACCGGCGAGGCAGGGAGTTAGCGTGATTGCTACAATTTGAGCAATCAACACGTGTCGACATATAAAATAAACCGCTACTTAATCAAAAAACCACTTCTCCGCTTAGGAAGAGTGATTCTTATCCACTTTTACGCTTCGTTATACACAGATATTACACTGTTATCTTATTAAGGTTTATTAAGGTTACAATAAAGACACTATTGTATATGCAAAACCAGATAATAATGCCAATATAACTATATTACCTACGATTCTTATGCTCTTATTGGGCCTTATCAGCTTGTTGTACATCAGTATAATGGCCGTACCCTCAAACGCACCAATCATTGCCCCCATTATCTCTATAATAACTATAAAGTTAGATATGCCCATTAAAAACAATATTAATGGCACAGAACACGTTAAAGCCCATGCCTTTGTTTTTGAAACCTTAAAATCATATACGTATGTTTGTTTCAGTGCCATGCCCAAGGAAAGGAATGATGACAATATCATCAAAAAGCCGAACAAGGATCCCCAGACAATAACATCTCCACTAATATATTTTCCCAAAACATAAATTGCATCCGGGGTTGTTTCTTTGCCGGCCAACCCCACGATTACAAACATAAAAATTAAATAAATTATAGCTGGAATCACTGTTCCAATTATAACTGCTTTTTTATATTTATTGCGATTGTCTTTTGAAAAAATTCTTCTTACTTCTGGTATTGCCGCAATGCCGAGCAATGAATAAAGTATTGCGCCATAAGACCCCGCCGATTCGCCCAAATTTATCGTCTTGATATTATTAAAATTAATACTTTGGGTCGACCAAACAAACAACACAACTACGATTCCGATTAATATCAAATTAATTACCAGGTCCCATCTCGATACTAATTTCAAGCCAAAATAAATCGCGATTGATCCAATTAAAAACAATATTATACTACACTCTGTTTGCGATATACTAATAAAACGAGAAAGAAAAATATGCAAAAAATCGCCACCAATTATCATATATACCAACAGAGAACCATAAAAAGTAACTATAATAAAAAACCCCATTATTTTCTTAGCACTAACTCCAAAACAACGATTTATGTATCCCGTTAATTGATATTCTTCATCTGTCTTTTCCACTATCGCCACATAAAATAAATGCAACAATAACATTACGCCTAATAATAAAAATAAAAAAACGAACGCAATCAAAAATCCTGACTGCGCTGCTACATAGGGAAGACCAAAAATTCCAGCACCAATAATCGTGCTCATTAATATTGCAATTGCTAAAAAAAAATTCTTTTTTATTCTTATTTATCATTAGTTTAATTATAATTTAAATCCGAGCCCTTATCAAGCTCGGATCAACTGCTTTCGCAGCAATTTATAAATCCTAAATTCTAATCTCTAATTTCTAAAGATAGCCACCATTCTTTAGCCAGTTCATTATCATTGCCAAAATAACCGACCAAACCAAACTCACAGCTAAAACGATTTTTCCCTCTTTCCTTAGTGTTGGTTCGGTTATGAACCCAAAAGATATAATTAAGCCAGCAAAAATTGGATTAACCAAAGCAATAAGAATCCCCAAAATAAGCCATTTTTGTCTTGAGCTTATTTCTGCTACATTCTTTTTAAATGATATCATCATAACCTTGATAAACCTTAATACTTATTACACTTTATATACCAGATCTCCTTCTCTCGATTTCTCCTTAACCTTCAATCCAACCACATCTCCCTTCTTCGCCTTATTGATTTGTTCGTGATTTATCTGCATTGATATGATGTCTTGCTCGAAATCAGTTACATTCCCCTTGACGCGTATCTTGTTGCCAACTTCAAGAGCGCCTTTGTTCAATTCTATTATTCCAACCTCAATGTGGTCATAATAATGAATTATTTTGCCGATTAATTGTCCCTCTTCCTTAATAACCTTTTTAACTGCTTTTTTTACGGCCTTCTTCGCGACCTTCTTTACCACCTTTTTAACTGGCTTTTTCACGATTTTTTTAACCACTTTCTTTATTGCTTTTTTTGTCTTTTTCATATTAATTTATTTTGTTTATTAATTAATTTAATGACCTTTGATACTAATTTTTTAGGATCTGAATCATATACGACAACACCTTTTCTGTGGCTCTCTCCAACTATCTCTTCAATCATGTCTGCTGTCCCGCCCGTACCTATTAAGACTCCAACCGGTTTTTGATCTTCGAATGCAATTGAGAATTCATTCAATGTTCCCATTCTTCCGCAAATAACTATTACTGCATCTGAAGAACGAGTTAGAATTAAATTTCTTCCGGCATATTCGAATCCAGTATACATTATGATATCGTGATAATCTATGGGCAAATGATAAGTTTTTATGTGAGCAATCTTAGAAGATGCTGGAGATATTCCAAAAACAAAACCACCCTCTTCCTTGGCTCCTATCGCTGACCAATATGGAATTCCCGTGGTTGCTCCTGTAACTAAAATCCCATTTTGTCTAACAATTTCTTTACCAATTTCCTTGGCTTTTTCTAGTGCTCCCTTCTGACAATGTCCTGTTTCCGCTGCACCAGAAACACATATTTTATATTTCATATATTTGTAATTATACTACAATTCTACCACATCTCCAACTTTGGGAACAGACGCTGGTATGCCTAAATGATCTTTAATCAATATTGCCAATGCTTCGGCTGGATCCTCTTCCCCTTGTACCGTCCAAATATGTTTGATTGGTTTTGTAAAATTTTTAACCCATTCATATAATGCTTGCTGATCTGCGTGAGCAGAATATCCCTGAATCGAAGCTATTTTAGCATTAACATTAATGTCTTCATCAAAAATTCTGATATTTTTTTCTCCCTCTAAAAGTCGTCTTCCCGTCGTTCCTCTGACTTGAAAATTGGAAATCAATAGAGTATTTTTCGAATCTGGTAAATACATTTTCTCATGATACATAATCCTTCCGCCAACAGACATTCCCGAACCAGCAATAATGATTTTAGGCGCAGAGACATTCTCTATGTTCTTCGATTCTCTCGATTCTTCGGTGTAAACCAATCCTGGAAATTTAAAGAAGTCGTCTCCGCTTTTTATTTGCTTTTGTGCTTCCTTGTTAAAATATTCTGGATATTTTTCGTAAATCCTCGTTGCCTTAATCGCTAATGGACTATCGATAAATATAGGAATTTTTGGAATCCTTGAATTTTCAACTAATTCATTTAATTCACTCAAAAGTTCTTGCGTTCTTTCTACGGCAAACGCTGGAATCATCAACACCCCTTTCTGTGCGTATGTCTCCTCAATAATATTCTCAAAAATTTCTTTCCTTTTTTCTCTGTTCTCGTGATTTCTATCGCCATAAGCTGATTCGATTAAAATATAATCCGCTTGTTTTATTTTTGTTATTGGGTTCAAAAGGGGAGTGGGCGAATTTCCCAAATCACCAGAAAAAACAATTTTTTTACCCTCTAACCACATCTCAATAATCGAAGATCCGAGCATATGTCCGGCATCATTAAATTTATAATAAATATCTGCTGTTAATTTATGTTTTCTGCCGTACTTTACCGTCTCAATGAGGTCGAGAAATCCCCTAACGTCTTCTTCTGTAAATATCGTCTCTAGCCCTTTGTTCCAGGACTCTTTCTCAATTATTCGCTGGCTGTCATAAAGAGTTAAAGATGCTAAATCTTTTGTCGGTGGAGTCATAAATGCCGTTCCCCTAAAACCGGCTCGATATAATTTGGGCGCTAAGCCAACATGATCAATGTGGGCATGTGTAATAAACAAATAATCTATTTCTTTGGCATTAAACGGAAATGGTTCGTAATTTTTATCATGCGCCTCTTTATTCCCCTGCAACATTCCGCAGTCAACCAAAATTTTAACCAATTTCCCAGTATTAGTTTTTGTCTCTAATAAATATCTCACTCCCGTAACCTCTCTCGCTCCACCCAAAAATGTTAATTTCATAAAATTTTAAATACTTTTTGCTACGACTAATATATTGACCTTCTTGTTGTTACGTTTTAAAAATCTAACTTCTTCTATTTTAAATCCCGCACCTTTAAATAATTTTCCTATTTCTCTTTTTGAAAATACGTGGTAATATCTCTTCTGACCATTGAAGGGTATAAACAAATCCTTGCGAAACAGCGATTTTATGTTCCAACAAGTCACAACCACCCTTCCGTTCGGCCTTAAAACCCTCTTAATCTCGCTTAAAACACGTTTTCTTAACTCTGTGGAGGGAATGTGGTGCAAAACAGCAATTGACCATACAGAGTCGAAATTTTCATTAGAAAATGGTAAGTTTAATATATCGGCTACCTTAAAATTATCTCCATATTTATTCTTCGCGATTTCAATTAATTTTTCTGAGAAATCGACACCAGTATAATCAACGTCTTGGGCCAAAAACATCTCAAACATACGACCACTCCCACACCCCAAATCCAATACCTTCTCGCCTTGTTTAATATATTCCTTGAGTTCTTCGGCATCGTAATTATATTTTCTTCTTGTTCGTTCGAACTCATCAGCCACGTTATCATATGTCTGCCTATTCTCTTCTAAAATTTTATGCGCTTGTTCTAAATTTAATTTCATGACTATAGAAAATTACATTATCGATCAAATATTAAACCAGAAAAATGTTTCTGAAAAGCAACTTGATGTCATCAGACATCGAGCTTCTTTTGAATACAAATCCCCAATCCCTACAAACATCAAACTACTTAAATCATATCACAAACTTGTCTCTTCTCACAAACTAAAATCATCTTCTGTTTTGGAGAATATGCTTAAAACCAGAAAAATAAGAAGCTTGTCGGGAATTACCGCGATTACTGTTATTACTAAGCCATATCCTTGCCCTGGAAAATGTTTATACTGCCCTCAAGAAGAAAATATGCCCAAAAGTTATTTGGCCAATGAACCGGCCTGTATGCGTGCTGTTCTAACAAAATTTGACCCATATAAACAAACCAAAGCACGATTGGATTCTTTAGAAATGACTGGCCACAATACTGAAAAAATCGAATTAATTGTTTTGGGTGGAACTTGGTCATATTATGATAAAAAATATCAAGAATGGTTCTTAAAAAGATGCTTCGATGCTTGCAATAATAGAATCGCTAAAAATCTAAAAACAGCACAAAAAATTAATGAAAAAACAAAACATCGAATTATTGGATTAACATTAGAAACGCGGCCAGATTATATAAACAAAGAAGAAATAAAAAGATTAAGATGGCTTGGCGCAACTAGAATTGAATTGGGCGTTCAATCAATTTATGACGACGTACTCGAATATAACAACAGAGGACACGATGTCAAAAAAACCATCGAAGCAACAAAACTTTTAAAAAATGCTGGAATAAAAGTTACATATCACATTATGCCTGGATTGCCTGGTTCGAGTCTTAAAAGAGACGTGAAAATGTTTAAAGAATTATTTTCCAATGAAGATTTCCAACCCGACCAATTAAAAATTTATCCTTGTGTTGTGCTAAGGAATGCACCACTCTATAAATTATGGAAAAACAAAAAATATAAACCCTACAACGAAAAACAATTGTTAAAACTTTTATCTGAAGTCAAAAAAGACATTCCTTCATATGTGAGAATTGTAAGAATAATTAGAGATATTCCCTCTCAAAGTATTATCGCCGGTAGCAAAACATCTAATTTAAGGCAAATACTAGAACAACAAAAAATAAAATGTAATTGTATAAGGTGCAGAGAGATTAAAGGTTCGAAGTTCGATGTTCAAAGTATTAAACTCATACGCAGAAACTATGATTCTTCCGGCGGGAAGGAAATATTTTTATCATTCGAAGACATAAAGAACAATAAAATATTAGCATTTTTAAGATTACGCTTAACCAACGAATGGTCTCTGCCCGTTTTGAAAGATTGTGCGATTATTAGAGAACTGCATGTGTATGGGCGCGTTGTAAAAATCTCGGGAAAAAATAAAAACGCCCAACAACATCAAAGTTTGGGCAAACAATTAATGGCAGAAGCAGAAAAAATTGCAAAAAAAGAATTTAAATATAAAAAGATGGCCGTAATCGCCGGCATTGGCGTCCGCAAATATTACAAAAAACTCGGCTACAAATTAAAAGATGAATATATGATAAAAAATTTATAGATATTGATTTAAATCAATTTTTATACTAATATTAAACTGTTGAATAAAGGAGAAAAATTATGGCAAAAATTATTATTGCATCGGGACCAGTGATCGTAGAAAACAACAAGACCCTTTTAGACGTTTCGGGAAAAGATGCATTCTGGAAATTTTGCGGAGGAAGAATAAAAGAAGGCGAAAGCCTTATTCAGACCGCAAAACGCAGGGCAAAAGAAGAACTTGGCATTGATATTGAAATTATCAACAAAGAACCATTTTTAATGTTGGTTCACAGAGAAGACGGAGAAGAAATAACCGATGCCATTCTTGTTCATTTTCTCTCTAAAAGAATGGGTAAAGTCAATCCTGGTCCAGACATCAAAAAGTGGGAATGGATCGACTTACAACAGCTTCCAGTCGATAACGAGCTTGGAGAAAACATCAAGCCCACCCTCACACATTTCGGATTCATTAAATAATCCTTCCGGTCAAAACAAAGTCCCCCGACGTAATCGGGGGTATTTTTTGTTTCAAAATATGTTCTTATACACTGTTACATTATGTCATATTTGTCACGATCGTGACAAATATGACATAAACAAAATTAACTAATATTGTCAGATTTTTATTTCTTCAATCAACAATAACCTTACAAATCTATCTAATTTATAATTTTTGATTAATTTTTGTGTTACCTTTAATACGTCGTACGGACAAACCCAGATACTCTTCTGAAAATTCTTATATCCCAAATATTTAAGTTGTTTGCGAAACAAATCGCGACTTCTCCTTGATACTTCGGGAATATCAAATAAAATCATTTGCCATTTTTTATCAGAACGTTTATCTTTTCCGCCCGTTTTTAATTCTATCTCAAAAAGTTTTTTCATCCCTCTAGGTGTAATCAAAACCGCTTTTCTGTTTTTTATATCTTTAACATTTAGATATCCCTTGTTTTTGAGATTTTTTATAATTTGCGAAAATCTTTTTCTGCTTTTTTCCCTTTCGTATTTCTTTTTGTTCTCATTTGTCCATTCGTTTCTGAACGTATTAAAATCAGAGAAACGCAATCCTCCTCTTTCGGGAAGAATTTTGCTTATTATATTTCCTGTTCTGTTTTTGAAATTATATAAATCCCAAAGAAGCTTTTCAGTAAGTTTTAATCTCATATATTTATCTATGTTCATTTTATCACGATCGTGACAAAATGAACATATTAACTATTGTACTATAGTAATCAATTCCTTTTTCTTTTTTACTTCTCGCTCTCTCCTCTCTAATCCCCGTTGTTCCTTCCCCAGATACAATATTCACATTCAGTATGATGTGGGGGAATTGGACCATTTAAAAGTTTAATTGCGTTTTTTAGGGTTTGTCGCGCACGATCCGGATCAAGATTTAATTTTACTGGCCTTACATTGAAAATAACCGTTCCATTTTCTTCAACATGTTCCGGATAATAATAAACCAAATAACCAAATTTCTCAACCGGGTATCCGTTTTCTTCTAGCATTAAAGAATAACAATCCAATTGATTCCCGTAATATTTTTGTGAATCTCCTTCCTTCGGCGCAAACCCTCTAGTTTTATAATCCAATGGCGCAAACTTATCATTAATCTGCAAACAATCATCGAGCGCTCCAAATAAAGTCACGCCCAGATTTTCATCTGTGTATTCTAATCCCGTTCTCCAATTTCTCCATTTATTCAATAACGCATGATCGTGCAATAAATTTCCTTCAACTTTTCCTTGCAATTCTGGCGGCAATTCATTTTTCTCTCGGTATTTATCAAAATAATCTTTAATTACTAAATCCATTCCGCCGGGCAAAGACGGAAATATCCCCCGCGGACGGTGGATATTTTCATTCATTTGAAGCCAAAAACATCTTGGGCATTCAAGAAACAAATTTAAACTCGATGGCGACAATCGAATTATTTTTTTCATTTTTTATTTAGAAAAAAATGTTAACGAATCAATTATCACGTCTAAATAATGCTCTGCGTCTTCTTTCTTGTTGGTAGCGATAGCATTCTCCCATTCTGCTAAAAGTGCACCATTTTCTAATAATCTAACATCGCTTTCTAAAACATCTAAGCTTTTATCTTCGTGAATTAATTTTGTTGATTCTTTAAGTAAATCGGAATAATAACTAAGTTTTTCTATTTTATTCTGGTAACTCAAGCATAAATCACTCTCCGAATTTATTTTTAAACCAAAATAAACAGTTAAACCCCAACCAATTATAATCAACACAATTAATAATACAATCAATGCTTTAATGTTAAAAAATATTTTTTTAATTTTATTAAACATGGTTTTTAGTTTTCTCCAATCTCGCCTAATTCCTCCAAAATATCAAGCGGTATGGGTATTGGTCCCTTAATTGGACTCTTGCCTGGATATTTCCAAGCAGTTATTATTCTTATTTTCTGTCTCCTTATCTGATACATTGCCCAAAATTCATAAGAATGTTTTGAACTATTTGGTTGCATCACCGCAATCGTATTCGGAGCAATGCCTTCTTCTTTTCTTTTTGGATTATTAATTACCCTTTTTACTCTATTTTCAGACAAGCCATACTGCCTCATTTTAGAAGCAACGTGCATTGTCCATTCAAAACGATCCGTATTTTTGGGCTGTTTTAATTCCATTATTTAACTTCGTAATTCAAAGTTACGTTGATTACAATTTCATTCTCTCCTGTTTGGACATTGGGCGATCCCTCTCCGCCACCACTGCCCATTCCATATGCCTTGTAATCATTCGTTGGCACTGGATAACCAACAATATTTTCATAAAAATTAATTAATTTTCCTAATTTTATACCAAGCTCTTCGGCCAATACTTCGGCTTTTGCTTTTGCATTATCAATTGCAATTTTTCTAGCCTGTTCTTTTAATTGCTCGTCATTTTCAACGCCAAAATACAAAGAATCAACTTGATTTATGCCCATATCAACAACCTTTTCCATGATTTCCCCAATTTTATCAAGCTGTCTAACTTTAATATTTAATGTCTGACTAATTTGATATCCTATAATTTGAGGAATTCTGTTATTTTCATAAGTATATTGAGGATATAAATTATAATTGGTTGTTTTTATGTCTTTGTCTTCTACTCCAAAACTCTTTAAAAACTCTACAACTTTATTCATCTTCTCACTATTCTTATTCTGGACATCCGTCACTCGCGTCCCTTGAGTTACCACCGAAAAATTAATAAAAGCAACATCTGGTTTAGTAGAAATCTTGCCTTCGCCAGTAAAACTAATTAAATTTTGATTATTAGTGCCATATCCAGAACTTCTTCTATCGCCTAACATCATGATCCCAGAGATAACGAAAATCACTAACACCAACCCTACTAAAATTGCTAAAATCGAAAAAACAATTCTGTGTTGTTTAATTTGAAAAAAATCTAACATAAATTTATTTTTATCTACTTAATTATTATCTTATTAATTATATCACCTTGTTTAATACTTTGCACTATATCCATACCACTTGTAACTTTCCCAAAAACAGTATGCCTGCCATTTAAATGTGGCTGGTCCTGGGTTGTGACAATGAAAAATTGACTTCCATTTGTATTTGGCCTCGCATTATTGGCCATAGAAATGACTCCTGGCGTATGAGGGACCGACCCTAAAGTAAAATCATACGTATATCCCTGTGCTTGTGATTGGCTAATTACATCCTCTGTAACGCCCAATGATCTGGGATTAATTTCGTCTTTAAAAGAATATCCTGGACCACCAGTTCCGTCATTGCTCGGATCATCATCTTTTGACAACGGGTCTCCAGATTGAATCATAAAATCTTCTATGACTCGATGAAAAGTTACGCCATCATAAAACCCCTCTTTCGATAGTTTAACAAAATTATCAACTGTGTTCGGCGCAACATCTTTATATAGTTCTAATTCTATGTTTCCCTTCGTTGTTTCGATAATGGTCTTGACTACAGTATCTACGGCATTTATTGTTTTGTTTTCCACGATATCTGTTTTACCTTTTAATAAATAATTAATTCCCAGGGCCCCTGCAATTATAACAATTATAACGATTCCCACAATTATAACGGATTTCCTGTTTTTCTTTTTTTGTAATTCGATGTCGACTTGTTCTTGAATTTTCTTTTCTTCTTTAATTTTTTGTATCTTGCCCATAATATTTTATAAATTCGAAATCCGAAACTCGAAATTCGAAACTAGTTATTGAATAATTATTATTTATCTGCTATATATAATATATAATCAATTAAAAGGAGAATCAATATGAAAGCAGAAACAAGTCTTGAAAAACCTCGGTTAAATTCGGAAAAGGACACAACTAAAGCAATCGGCGTCAAAATAAACGGTGAATGGAGCACCCATGCTTTTGACGTGGCATCCGGAGGTTACGAGAAAGCAAAGGAAAGATTCAAAAAGGAAATTGTGTCTGGGAGAATAGAAGACTATGTGCTCCTCGACGAAAAGAACTAACTGCCCTTTGCAATACGGGACCTTCGAGGTCCCGTATTTTCATTTCTTAAAGACATTTTATATCTAAATTGACTAGGCGTTCGATATGCTGTTTTATTCTTCGATGCCCTTTTCGATGCGTAATTCTTCATAGTCGTTAATGTGGTCAGAAAATTTATTAAAATTATCCACACTTTTAAAAACCGTAATTAAAAAAATCACCACAAATATTAATACAATTACTAGGCTTACTTTTGTTTCAACTTTTAAGCCCAAAAGATTTCTCATTTTAGAATTTTATTTAATTCTTCTTTAACTACTTCCCGATCATCCCAATGGGACTTATTGTCACCAATGACCATTGTTTGCTCCGTACCTTTGCCTAAAATCAACACAATGTCATCTTTTTGCGCCAAAGATAATGCTTTTCTAATTGCCTCGCGCCTGTCTAAAATAATTTCTGGTTTTATTTTTTTACAACCGGCGGCAATTTCATCGGCGATTTTTTGCTCACTTTCATTATAAGAATCTTCCGTGCAAATTATTGCGATATCCGAACCTTCTGAGGCGATTCTGCCAAGTTCTGGTCTTTTCCATTTATCTCTTCCTCCACCAGCAGAGCCAAAAACAGAAATAATCCTTTTGTGTGGCAGACCATTAAAAACCTTAAATACTTTTTCAAACGAATCTGGAGTGTGTGCTAAATCTACAATCAACCTAAAGTCTTGACCCATTTTAATTTCTTCGAGTCGTCCGGGAATAAATTCTACTCTTTCTAATACTGCATTTATATCCCCATCAGAAATCCCTTGTGATTTTGCAATCGTTGCAGCGGTCAAAGCATTGGCGATGTTAAAATCTCCGATTAAATTTAATTTGAAATCAATTTTATCGTTCTTTAAACTAAATTTATATTTATTTTTAATTGGATACTTTAAAAACCAATCCACATTTTCGTCATCAACATTATAAACTCCAAAACTATTTTTATTTTTTGCAGTTACTTCAAATAATTTTAATTTTGCATCACGATATTTTTCAAAACTGCCATGCGCTTCAATGTGTTCTGGCGCTAAATTTGTAAAAACTGCTCCCGAAAATTTTATAAATTTATGTCTAAATTGTTTAATTCCCTCTGAAGTCACCTCAATAATCGCATATTTACAGCCATTTTTTGCCATTTTTGCCAACGCCTTCTGGATAAAAAATCTCCCCGGCATAGTCATATGATATTTATTCATTATTTCTTCTTTTCCATAATTTATGGTTAGAGAAGAAACCCAACCAACTTTAATTCCGGCTTCTTGAAATATTTTTCCCGTCAGAACAACCGTCGTTGATTTTCCTTTCGTGCCGGTAATTCCAATCACCACAAGTTTTCTTGACGGAAAACCATATCTAATCGCGCCCACTATGGCCAGTGAGTAATGGTATGCTTTAAATACAAATTTAGGAATAAGTTTTTTAATCATAAAATCTTTTTCGCTAATTTATAAATCTTATACCAAAATGGCTTGAAAACTAAATCGTATGCGCCGGGATAGGTGATTTCTTGACCACCCCTACAACTCTCTGGGTTCGGGTCCGAACCTAGACCAAACCCATCGGGTTTTAGGTCGGTTTTAGGACCGAATCCACGCTTGAAACGAGTTACCCCTGGCCATTTTTGTTCGTTGATTCCCCAAAAATCGTACATCGTACAACCGATTCTTTTCGCCTCTTTAATTTGTTCCCATTGCAATAAATATGGCGCCATTAAGTTTCTATATTCATAACTTGATGCTCCGTGCAAATAAATCGCTTGATTTTCGTAAAACAAAACAATATTTGCCACGATTGCCTCATTTTTATATTCCGCTAAGAACAATTCTACTTCCGGAATCTCTAACATTTCTTCATAATAAGCTCTTGAATACGATTTAAAATTATCTCTCTGTGATGTTTTTTGCATCAATCCCCAAAATCTATCAAAGTCGTCATCGGTTTTTCCTCTTCTAATTTTAATTTCTTTTTTTTGTGCAAGATTGATATTGTATCTTGTCTTGGGGTGCATCTGATTCAATAACTCTTCTTCTGATTCTGTTAAATCTAGAACAATTGTTTGTAATGGTTGGACATTGTTTGATTTCTTGAATTTGAAATTTTTTAACAAAATTTCAAATTCACCCTCCGAAGCTTTAGCGTAGGAGGGCTCCATCTTAAAAAAAATCGCATTTTCTCTTTTTGCAATTGTTTTAATTTTTTCTATAAAACTATCCGAAACACAATTACTCGCACAACGAGGGGAGTACAAATAACTCTTGCCGAATGGCAAACTATATTTAATTACATAAATCCCGTCGATTTTAAAAGTTTCTCGACCAATTAGATTCTGAAATTTTGCCCATTGGTCGGATTGCAAAAAACTAATCATAATTTTAATATCCTCTAAACATCCACTATTTACTTAGCAGTTTTAATGCATGTTTGATTTTAGCGCCAACCTCTTTGACCTCGTGCGGAACCTTCTTTAGCGCTTCTCTTGCTTCTTGCAACCTATAGCCCAAAGAAACCAATGCATCAATTACTTCGCCATCCGCACCTCCCTTTTCGTCCAAATATTCACCACTAATCTTAGACTTTAATTCTAAAATGATTTTCCCTGCTGTTTTGTGTCCAATCCCAGAAACTTTGGTTAAAATTGTGCTATCTTCGTTACTGATTGCCTTTTTTAATGTTTCTATAGATGCTACACTTAATATGTTTAGTGCTCCCTTTGGACCAATGCCAGATATGGAAATCAACATTTCAAAAAATTCTAATTCTTTCTTGTCTAAAAACCCAAAAAGATCCAAAATATCCTCTCGAACATGTAGGTGGGTGAACAACTTTACTTTATTCCCGATTTCTGGTAAATTTTTAAATACACTAGTTGAAATATAAATTTTATAGCCGACGCCATTTACATCAACTACAACACATTTGTCTGTGCTATATTCAATTTTCCCCTCAATAAAGCCGATCATATATATTTAAGTAAGAATTATTTGTTAAAAAGTCCGCATCGCAGACCGACCGCAGTCGGTCGAGATAGAGTGGGATTTTGTTTCGACAAAATCAACACGTGACTTTGTACAAATAATTCGAAACTGTTATTACACATTAATCTTATATTTAATCTTAATTTAAATCAATGGACGGAATATTAATTATAAATAAACCAGCAAGTCCAACATCTTACGACATCGTAGATCAGATTAAAAAGATCACGCGCGCAGGAAAAGTCGGTCACGCTGGAACACTAGACCCTTTTGCCGAAGGCGTTCTTATCATTTTAATTAACAACGCGACAAAACTACAGGCCAAGTTCATGGACATGCCGAAAACATATATTGGAACATTGAAACTGGGAGAAACGAGTAGTACGTATGATCCAGAAGGAGAAATCTCCACCTTCGCCAACCCGCCTGCCGGCGAGGCAGGGGCTACGGTGGACAGGCAAACCATTCAAAATACAATCAAAACCTTTATCGGTGAAATCGATCAAGTCCCACCAATTCATTCCGCAATTAAAGTTAATGGAGTTAGAGCGTATAAGCTGGCATGGCAGGGATTAAAGCCCGAATTAAAATCGAGAAAAATAAAAATTTACAATATAAATATCTTAAGTTATGAGTGGCCGTATCTTAAAATTGAGGTTGATTGCAGTCGTGGCACATACATTAGAAGTTTGGCCCACGACATTGGTCAAAAACTCGGTTGCGGGGCATATTTAGAGGCATTAATTAGAACCAAAATCGGCAAATTTACCATCGAAAGTTCCGTGAAAGTTGATGAATTAAGTTCGAAAAATTGGGAAAATTATCTAATCACAAAGGACGTAATAATTTCTTCTAGAAATTAAACGTCCCAACCGCGTTTAAATTTGCGAAGCAAATTTATTACGCGTGCTGGACAAAAAAATTAATCTCTGATAATATAGAATGAGTTAAAAGTTTGAAGTTCCGCCAGTTGGCGGACAGGCGCCAGTTCAAAGTTAATTTTTAATTTTTAATTTCGCGAAGCGACTATGCCAATAACAAAATCAGCAAAAAAAGCATTAAGACAAAACAAAACTCGAAGGGAAAGAAACCTCCGCAGGCTTAATGTTTTACGTGATACTGTCAAAAAAATCAAAAAATTAATGACTGAAAACAAAAAGGAAGAAGCAATAAAACTTCTTCCACTTGCCTATCAAGCACTTGATAAGGCCGCAAAAACCGGAGTGATTAAAGATAACACCTCTGCAAGAAGAAAATCTAGATTAATGAAATTAATCGCTAAAGCTCAAAAATAAGCAATTCTAGAGCAGTTTGAGCGTTTGCTTTCCCTAGTTTCGACTCAAAATCTATTGTCATTAGCTGGCGATAGATTTTTTTTAATTCTTCGTAGGTAAAATTACTTGCCTGTTGTTCACTTTTTCTGGCAACAAACGGATGCAACCCTAGCGACGCGATCGATTTGGCGGTTTTTACTTTAATCAAATTTCTAATCTGATAAACAATCATTGATAACAAATAATAAACATCATCACCCTCGCCAATATGCTGATTAAACAATTTTAATGCCTTGGTTTTGTTTTTGTATCCAATTGCATCAACTAAATCAAAAATTTTTAAATCGATTTCTGGTTTTATAAATAGTTCCACGTCCGCAACGGTCAATGGGGGACGTGCGATGTCCTCCATAATTTTCGCCGTCGTCGATGTGGGACATCGCACGTCCCCCATTTTATACGTAATCAGTTTGTTTAATTCGTTAGACAGTCGCCATAAATCGTTACCAGTTCCCTCGATTAACTTGTCTATCGTTAAATTATCGATCGATCCTTTCTGTTCTTCCACAAAATCTTTAATCCATTTTTTAAGCTGTGCCCCTTCTAATAATTTAAATTCTTTGCATTCTGCTTTGAGCTTTATATATTTATAAAGCTCATCCGCCGGGGAGGCGGATTCTGCCCAAAAAATAATCGTTGTACTCTTGTCGTCTCCGATTTTTGATTTTTTTAAAAATTCTAATATCTTGTCTTGGTCATCGTCATCTAATTCAAAAACGCTATCGATAATCATCATCTTCTTCGAGCTAAACATTGAAACCGTGTTGATTGTCTGTTTTAGTTCCCGAAAGACATCCATTCCTTTGTCGCCAGCATCAATTCTAACAAAGTCCAACCATTCTGTGTTGGCTTGTCCGCCTTGGGCGGACTCTTTATTCTTTTCAATCATTCTCCTCAATTCTTCTTTAGATCTAAATGTGTCCTCGCCGTATAAAAATATAAGCATAAATTAAATTTTCAATTTCTAATTTTCAATTTTTCCCGCGTGGCGGGATCCCGCTTCGCGGGACAATAAATTTCCAATGATTTAATTTTCAAACTGATCGTATAATTCCCTTATCTTTTGTGCCACAGGACCGAATGGTTGGGGAAGTTCACTTGGCAGAAACCAGTCTGCCTCTAATATTTCCGATTTTCTGGTTTTTAATTCTAATTGTGATGATTTGGCGGAAAAACAATATATTTTATCTTTTTTGTATTCTACTTCGGAGACAAAGTCTCCTAAAAACCTTATATTAACGATCTCAAGTCCGACTTCTTCTCTAACTTCTCGCTTAACAGCGTTCTCTGGAGTTTCATTTTTATTTATTGTTCCGCCAGGAAAAGTCCACATTCTCTTTCCGTAAACATTCCTTATGATTAATATTTTGCCATTATTCTCAATTACGCATTTAACTCCACTCGTTTTGGGTCTAAAAATAAACCAATACAATCTCACGATCGGTAGTCCGATTTTATTTAAAATAGTTTTTAATTTATTCATCGTATTTTATTGAATTTTCATTACGATTTTATCTTTTAACAAAAGCGATTACTTCTGGTTCTGGTCTTAGGTCGGTAGAAGCGATCCTTAAGTTGCTATAACCACGAACGAGTTGATGTCCACACCATCGTACATCCACCACGGAATGTTTTTTGGGTTCTTTGCACAGAAGACACAAACCAATAAATTTTTGCCACTCTTTTTCGGTAAGAAGTTTTAATCCAATATAATGATATGATGCGCCAGAACGAATAATATACCCGGGAAATGTTTTTATAATTTCCGACAGCTTTAATCTAATTTTGTTAAGATTTTTATTTGAAACAGAGCATTCGAAATCAATTTGAGGAATATGTCGGTAAGAACCGTCATTCATTTTCACTATAGAGTTTAAACCCAACCTCCATCCTTGTGGAATCTTGATTGATAATATTTTGTTTTTAATATCAACAGATTTATCGCATCTGATATTGTGTATTTTTAAACGACCTTTTTCACTCACAACATGAGGAACATATTTGTATACGGAAATACTAAGCTCTTTAATTGAAGGGTTTCTTTTTACAATCACGGATATAATATCTATGGTATGTAGGTTTTCCGTTTTCATTGAATTTTCATAGTAAATTTACCCTTTAAAGCATCACGTATTCGCTCGACATGCCTCCTAACAGTGTTCTGGGGTATTTTTTTGAAATCAAAATACCTTATCGCATCTGCCTCATCATTAAGTTTTAATTTTCCATCCTTAACTTTACATAAAAAAACAAATATAATCTCCCGTTCTTTCGGCTTAAAATAAATATTGGATATTCTGATTATTTCAACGTTTAGTCCGGTTTCTTCCTTAACTTCTCGTCTTACCCCGTCCCACGGCGATTCGCTATTTTTTACTCCGCCACCAGGAAGATTCCATTTATCGTAATCCCTCCTGTGACACAACAAAACTCGTTTATTTTTGTCTAAAATAATCCCGAACGCTCCGATTTTCATAAATTATTTTCTAATAATTTTTTCTCAATTATTTTATTATTTTCGGTTTAAATAATTCTCAATTAATTCAATGTCCTTAATGTCTTTTTCTCTATTGTATGCTCTTTTCCATCTTAAAACCTCTTCTATCCTTACGAACGGTAAATTATCTATTATTTCTGCTTCGTTAATTAATTTATTGATATCCCAATCTTCCAAGTTCCAATTTGTATAAATTTCAATGCCATCTTTCTCTAAATATTCATTGTCACTTTTTTTCTGGCCAAGTTTAAAGTCTGGTCTTTTTTTGAAATCACTAAAAATATCTTCTGTAACGATTATGTCTAAATCTCTGGGATCTCTTAATCCCTTGGGTCCCATTGGTCCACTTCCGAATATCGCAAACTTACCTTTTGGCAAGTTTAATTCTTTTAATTTTTCCAACAAATCTTTGAACATGCTTGTTATTTTAATTCAATAATATAAAAACCCTTTTCTTCGATCTCTCTTTTCTGGCCAAAATCATTTAAGTGGAAATGGTTAACTCTACTTACTTTTTTCTCAATTTTTCTACCAGTATATTCTTTGGTCTCGGGGCTCCATTCTTCCAAAATCAAAGTGTCGCCGTCATTTATTTCAAAATCAGCAACCCTAAATTCATATCCTTTTTCTCCAGATTCAACTTTCTCAAAATACTCTGGCCAGATTTTTTTCTTAATTATCGCCATAAATTTATTTATTATTAATCACACCCTTATTCTATCAAAGAATCTGAGATCTTACGAGGTTAAACCTCGTAAGATTTGTCACGTAGTTTGATTATGTGTTCTTTGTAAATATCTCGCATAATTTAAAACGGCGACACAGGCAAAAAATATGCCCATTACAAACAAAACATCGGCGATCCAATAACTTCTTATCAAAAAGCCCAATGCTCCGAAGCAGTAAAAAACAAATTTTAACCTTCCCCAAATTGTCGGTTTCGGAATAATCATTGTGCCAAATAAAAAGTGAATCAACCCCAATATTATGAGTAAAACTTCGGGCATTAAAATGACCAAAATTATAGGCTTCCAGAAAATTACATCTTGAAAATATAAAAAATGAATTACTGAGACCAAAAGCATTCTATCTGCGATTGGATCTGCCCATTTGCCGAATAATGTCTCTCTGTTTTGAGTTCTCGCAATTATCCCATCAAAATAATCCGTAAGAAGCAAAAAAATGGCTATTAAAAAGAAATACGCAATATCTAATTTACAAACAAATAAGAAAATCGAACCAACAATTCTAATGATCGTTAAAAAATTGGGACTTGGAACTTTCTTAGAAATTTTCGGTCCCCAAAATTTATCTCTAGAAAGAATTTCTTTTTGAGTAAGACTATTCGTAAAGACTGTCAGGTTCATAATTGTTTCTTAAAAGCAAACTTTTCACCTAGAATCCATCTTTTGCCTTTTCGTCTAACATAAAGTTCTATAGCCCTAACAACAAACTGCCGACGATAAATTAATCCTTTTAATTCTTTTTTATACGCCCTTATTTTGTCGGGCTTATCATGAGAGATGGTTATGTGTGGATGATACGTTTTGAATTGCCAATAATCATCGTGCCCTCTTCGCCTATGATTTTTATAAATGAGCGATTTTAAGTCGATTTGAAGCTTACGAAGTTGGAACGGAAGATTTGGTTTGAAGTAAATTACACTCTCGTCAAAATAGCCCAAACCATCGACTTGCAAGAGGAAAAATTTTTGAGATTTGAGACGGGTCTTTATCTCTTTTGTTAAGTTTTCTAGTTCGCCAGACAGAACAAACGGCGGAACGAGAGTTAAATGCGCAGACGAATGAGAAAGTTTTTCTGGATGATATTCATTTTTGTATACACTCATTTCGCGTACTATCTTTTTTGGAATTTTTATAGTAATAAGTATCTCCATATATTTCTATCATATCAAAAAATCGCCTCTTTGGCGATGGAGTGCAATATGTTAATGACCTTATGCATGGCCTGAAATCTTACGAGGCTTAGCCTCGTAAGATCATTATGTTTAATGTGGGACATCGCATGTCCCACATTATAGGAAATACGGAGAACTGTTCTCCGTATGTTTTATTTAGGGCAAATAAAAAATCGCCTCGTTGGCGATTTTATTATTTTCTATTCTCCACCCATTAAGCGAGGACTTGTTTCACACTGAGACAATCTCGGAAGCCGACCGCAGTCGGCTGAGAGTTAGTGTGATTGCTACAATTTGAGCAATCAACACGTGTCGACATGTGGAACAAGTCCGAGCAATCAAAACACCTCCCACTTAACTTCCGTATTTGGTTCTACGACTTGAATCCAAATTTTGCCTGGTGTAAATTCAATTTCATTGCCGTCTTGATTAATAAATGTAAGTTTTGAATCTGAATAATTGCCCGTTTTTTTCCAAATACCTTTTATTTCTTCTCCATTCTGATAAATTTTTGCCTCTCCTTCGCCCTGAACATCAACTTCATTATAATTCGGCACTTCAATCATATGTGATTCTGCACGCATCACCGCGACAACACTAACTTCTGCCTGATTACCGTTGTTTTTGTCGGTTTCTCTTAAATTTGTTCTAAATCTCTGATAAACATTTTCTTCTTTATTGTACAAATAAGAAACCCTAAATTCTCCACCATAACCAATAGTCAGTTTTCCGCCAGTATTTGGACTTACCAATTTTGATTTTGGGTTTTTTAAATGCGGATAGCCAATGAATTTATTTTCTAAACTATATTTAAATTTTTTCGCAGCATTAATTAATCTTTCAAGAGAAGTGAATCCATTATAAGGCGGTTCTTTGTCTGAAGTTCGATAATATGCCTGATATTGGTCAGTCATCGCATCAATATTTTCAATAATTCTTTTATTTAATTGGTCGTAAGCAAAGTGCGAACCACCCCAGTGAGCATAGATTGCATCAAATCCCAATGCCAAAGGAATATAATCATGGCGCGCACTACGCACAGAACCAATCTGCTCTGGTGTTTCACACCCATAGATTGCCATTAATCGTGTAACTCCACCCGTAATTACCGGCATTTCTATTACAACATCCGCCTGACTAATTCCCGACAATGGTCGGTTGATTGCATCGTTCGCCATCATCACAGCAATTGGCCGGCGATTATAATCCTCGCACTCTTGGCCTGTAATGGGATTGATACCTGTTTCATCTTTGGGTTCTGGTTGTTCGTTGTTGGAAGAAATCTCTATGTTACGGCCCCCGAAAATCCAAAAACACAACCCAGCAATTACTAAAATTATTACGATTATAGCTACTATTTTTATTTTTTTCATGAAATATATTAATTTTCAATTTTCGTTGAATATGGGGGACGTCCGATGTCCCACATGCGTTGACCGTAATGTCGGGACATCGGACGTCCTACATACGAAAGAAGTTTACTTCTGGCATCGTGGACAAAAATATGTTCCTCTGCCACTCAAACTTATTCTTTGCACTTCTCCTTTACATCTATAACACTTTTCTCCTTTGCGATCATAAACCTTGAGGAATCGCATATAATCTCCTTTCTTTCCCGAAACCTTCACATAACTATCAACCGATGATCCACCATATTTTATCGCTTGAGTTAGTACATTTTTAATTTCTCTAAACAATAATTCTTTTTCCTTATCTGATAATTTATCTGCTGGTCTTCTTGGGTCAATCTTCGCTCTAAATAATGCTTCTGCGGCATAAAGATTGCCGACACCAGAAATAAATTTCTGATCCATAATCAAAACTTTGATTTTTGTTTTTCTGTTTTTTAATAATTCTTTAAATTTCTTAACATCAATTTCAAATGGCTCTGGGCCAAGTTCTTTGATAAATTTTAAATTCTGCCAATCATCAATTAATCTTAGTTCTCCCAATAGGCGAGAGTCATTGAAATCGATTATTTTTCCGTTCGATAGTTTAAAACTCACTCTGGTCGATTTCTGGGGACTTGTCCCGAGCGAAGTCGAGGGATAAATGATTTGTCCTGTCATTCTTAAATGTATGGTCAAAAATCGCGTCAAACGCGACTTACGTTTCCCCGAAGACCGAGTCTGACTCGGTGAGAGTTCTAAAATCAACAATTTTCCTTTGCGGATTATTTTTTCTATCTTAACATTTTTTAATTCCTTAATAAATTTTTCCTTTTTTGGTTCCTTAATTACTTTGGGATTATAAACAATAACATCAACGATTTTTTTGTCGATAATTGTTTGGCTCAACTCGCGAGCAATAGTTTCTACCTCGGGTAACTCAGGCATAAAATTTAAATTAATTTTTGTTGCGGATTAATTTTTACCACCTTTGGTTTGCCTTCTCTGCCGTATAGACGATTAATCAGAGAGCTAAAATGATATTTGTCTAAAGCGGCTTCAGCATTTTTGATATCGTATCCTTTTTTCCAGTCCAAGTCTTTCAATTCAACATCTATTGGCACTTTGTCGTAAATTGTAGATAATTTTTTACTAAAAAATGCCATTTGTTTTTCTTGTCTGATTCTTTCTAAAAGTTTCGGCGTTAAAAATTTATATTTTTTGATTTCACTCGGCTTAATCTTGTCCAAAACCTTATACATATTCTCAATTGTATGAAATTCTTTTAACAACACCGATGCCGTTTTTTCTCCCACACCCTTAATGCCGGGGATATTATCCGACGGGTCTCCTCTTAATCCTTTATAATCAATCATTTGGTTTGGTTGCAGTTCATATCTTTCGAAAACCTTTTCTCTGTCATAAATCACAACATCGCTCATACCTTTTCTTAAAGCATAAACGCGGATATTCTCGTCAATTAATTGCAGTGTATCTAAATCTCCAGTCAGAATTAGAATCTCTAATTTATCGCTAAACTTTCTCGCAATTGTTCCGATAACATCGTCAGCTTCATATCCTTCTTTTTCAAAAACATTAATATTAAAACCCTTTAAAATTTCTTGTGATTTAGGAATTTGCTCATATAGTTCGTCTGGTGCTTTTATCCTCTTGGCTTTATATTGATCATATTCAATGTGTCTAAACGTTGGAGCAGGCAGATCGTAAGTCGCGGCTATATAGTCAGGATTTAAGTCGCTAATAATCTTCAATAAGATTGAAGAAAACCCATAAATTGCATTTACTTGCTCTCCGTCGCGATTAGTCAGCGGTGGAATAGCATGAAATGCCTTATGGACAATGGCGTTGGAATCGATTAGTACGAGTCGTTTCATAAATTATTCTAATTATTTTAATTAACCTAATTATTCTATGATTATCTTGCGTTTATTTTGAGGTAATATTTTAAATTTAATCCAAACCGTATCTTTGGGCAATATTTTCTTAATTTTTTCTGCCCATTCGATTACAATGATGTTTTTTAAATCGGCAACAATTTCTGCAAAATCTAATGCCAAGATATCTTTAAAGTCTTTAATGCGATAACAATCAAGATGATATAGATTATTGTACTTCTTCATTAAAACAAAAGTTGGGCTGGTTAAACGACCTCTGATTCCTAGTCCTTTTGCAAATGATTGAATAAAAGTTGTTTTCCCTGCACCCAAATTCCCCACAAACCCAAAAACTAATGCCCCTCGACTTCGCTCGGGGTAAACTTGCTTTTTGTCGATTCTGTATTTTAAAATCTCGCTGGCTAACATTTTTGCCAAATTTTCGGTTTGTTTTCTATTTTGAACAAGAAAAGTTTCCATACCATCATATTAGCAGTTTTTAGACAATAAAAAAAGGGGCGGGAACCCGCCAGAGGCGGGCAAGCTTGCATTTTTTTAGAATATAGAATAGTATTAAAATATGCCCATCAAAGATAAAGATCAAAATCAAAAAGCGGAAGCCAAGATACAATTACTTCATCGCGAGGCCGAAGAACAAAAAGCTAAAAACCTAGCCACTGAGCTAGGTTTTCCCTATTTAGATTTACGAATTTCTACAATTAATGATGAAGCATTGGTCCTTTTGACTGAAGCGGAATCAAAAAATGCCAAAGCAGCAATTATTGAACAGAAACAAAAAGAATTGTTTGTTGGCGTTTTAGACCCACGACTCAAAGAAACGGGAGAATTCGTACGCAGTCTCGAAAGCAAAGGGTTCGTTCCAAAATTAAATATTGTTTCTGAGAGCAGCATCCAAAGAGCGTGGGGCAGATTCCAATACGCTAAGCCCGAAAGAAAAGAAATTTCCAGAAGAGCAGAAATTAATGCTGAAGAATTACAACAAATTCAAGGCGGGATTAATACCGTCCAAGACCTAAAAGAAAAATTAAGAGAAAAAGACATTCCAACTAGCGAATTGTTAAATATAGTTATGGCTGCTGGGTTAAAACTGGACGCTTCTGATGTGCATTTTGAAAATGAAGCCGGAAATACCACGCGTCTAAGATATCGTCTAGACGGAATTTTACAAGAAGCAACGGACATCCCTTCTCCAGCGTTCCAATTATTGCTTTCAAGGATAAAAATGCTTTCAGAATTAAAATTAAACGTCCACGACGTGCCACAGGACGGAAGATTTAGCTTCAAGTCAGCCTACAGCCCGGGACCGGGCTCGGCCATTAGGGAAGACAAAGAAATTGAGATCAGAACTTCAATTATTCCAGCTGATTACGGAGAAAATATTGTTTTAAGAATTTTAGACCCAAAAACAATTGGCTTAAAACTTGAAGATTTAGGTATTCAAGAATACGATTTTAAAATTATCCAAAACGAACTAAATAAACCAAACGGAATGGTTATTACTACTGGACCGACTGGTTCTGGTAAAACTACTTTGTTGTATGCATTTTTAAAAGCAGTTAATGACCCCGGTTCAAAAATTATCACATTAGAAGATCCGATTGAATATCATTTAGAGGGGATTGAACAAACACAGGTTGAGTCGGAAAAAGGATATACTTTTGCTTCTGGTCTCCGCTCTATTTTGAGACAAGATCCAGACATAATTCTTGTGGGAGAAATCAGAGATGGAGAAACAGCGGCAACCGCGATTAATGCGGCGCTGACCGGACATTTAGTATTTTCTACTTTACATACCAACGATGCAGCAGGCGCAATTCCTAGATTGGTTGATATGAAAGTCAACCCAACAATGATTCCCCCTGCATTGAATTTGATTATTGCCCAAAGATTATTAAGGAGAGTTTGTCCAAAGTGTTCTAAGGAAATAAAACTGGAAAAAGAAAATTTAGAAAAAATGAAGGCTGAATTGGGAGATTTACCAGCAAGAATTCCAAAACCAAAACTTGAAAACGCTTCAATCAAAGAGGCATCCAAAGAAGGCTGTAATTATTGTAGTTTTACGGGATACAAAGGTAGGATTGCCGTTTTTGAATTATTTATTGTTGATGATGCAATGGAAAAAGTTATCTTAAAAACTCCGTCAATCGTTGAAATTAAAGAATCAGCCATAAAATCGGGAATGGTTTTAATGAAACAAGATGGATTGTTAAAAGTTTTGAAAGGCGTCACTACAATGGAAGAGGTAGAGAGAATTTTGGGATAAAAAAAGAGGTCGCCCGAGAATTGCGTTTTTGCGCATTCCCAAACGACCCCGAAGAACAAGTTTTCAATTAGATCTCTTTTGTCGGTATTAGAGAAAGCTCTCTCACGATTTTGATCTTTCCGACCTTAACGGCTTCGAAAAAATCCTGCAAAGTCATAGACATCCTTTCTTCCTTCAAAAATCCTTCCACGTCATATTTAGTGGTGACACCAGGAATGTCTTCCTCGCCAATTACTGATCCCAGTAATCGCCAGAGGCCCTCTTCTTGATCGACTTTTTCGAAAATTAACCATTTAGGCATTAGTATCCTCTTTTTGATTTATTTTGAAAAAGAGCACGTGCTCCTTCCCAATAATCTGTAGGCAAGTGACATCGGCTTAGGATCCGAAGTTTAGAAATTTTCCGAGGAATACTCCAGTTGGAACCTCAACGAGGAGGGAACCGGAACATCCTGAACTAAGAAAAGCTCCAAAGGGTAAATTTTAATAAAAAATTTTGGCTACCCTTATTGCCTACAGGTTATTGAGAAGGATTCTATTCTCTGCGTCTATTATAGCAGATTGCTAACTGCTTGTCAAGTCCAAAACGGCGCATTTAACTCCGAAGTGCAATTATTAAAGAATAGCTTCAATTAGGGTAAGATGATAGTATATGAATAATAATATTATCATCTCAGCCAATAATAATCACTATGTTCAATTAAATTACAAACAACGATTAGAATTAGC
>JAZDGD010000004.1:0-97797 GCA_043807255.1 Patescibacteria group bacterium | reverse complement strand
TAGAACAAATGAAGAATTAGTTCATTTGTTCAAAAAAGTCGGTTCGTACTTTCAAATTAAGGATCGAACCGTACTGTTTGAGCCACGCGGAGAGTGGAAAACACTTTTGGATTCTGGATTCGGCGGGGGGAATGCATTAGTGTCGGGGCGTCGCGCCGACCCAGATTTTTGTTCTGAAACCCTTTTCGAAAAATTTCGGAGGCAAGAGGATTCGAACCTCTGATACTTTGCAGTATACATGCTTTCCAAGCATGCGCACTAGGCCACTATGCGATGCCTCCACACTACATTAAACCCAATCTCTTAAATAAAATTTCTTTCTAAAAGTGATATGCTTGATTATACGTTTATTTTGGTTATCCACAACGCCTCTTGACATCGTCTTTTTTATTTATTACAATAAAAACATAAATGGCTTAGGCCTCTGAGGAACTACCGCAAGGTAGTTCCGATTTTTTTTATTTCAAAAATCCCCCTATCTTGTTAAGAATATCATCAAATTCTACTTTTTCAAGCATTCTCATTTTTCTGAGCAACCTTTTACTACTTATTAATCGTAATTGAGACAAAATAACTACCGAATCGTCCTCATCGCCCTGTGTTATTCGATAATAATAATCCCCTGTTCTTTGAGATCTTGTGAGCGGTAAAATCCAAAGCACGTTTCTATTAAATTTTTTGATTATTAAAATTGGTCTTTCGAAATTTTTATTTTTCCCATCTTCTTCAAATCCTACGTTTAGTCCCAAGGAACACCACCAAATTTCACGTTCATGAAACAAGATTTCTTCATTACGAAAATGTAATTCCTTTTTCAGTTCGTTCCACTTATCAAAATCTTTATTTTTAATCATGTAAAGCTACGTTATTGCTTTATTTTATCTATCATTACAGATGACAATCTGCCTTTGAGTCGTTGCACATCTTGATCGCTTAATGGATCTGTGTGATTGCTTTTTAAGTCCGTTAATTCTTTTTGTAATTCAGACATACTAATTGTCCCGTCTTTTAGGTCTTTGCCAAAAACTCCTTTGATATAACTCTTTTCCTGGCTTGTTAGTTGTGGCATGCCTTTTAATGCTTTCTCAAATTCCATTTTACGAATTCTTTTTGGACTATCATCTATACCAAAAAGTGCTTGTATAAGTCCCATAAATTTTATTTACTTGTTTCCCTCAATCTCTTAATTCTTTCTTGAATTGGAGGATGAGTAGAAAATAAATTAATTAATTTTTTGCCCTTAAAAGGGTTGTCGATATATAAATGCGCTGTTGCACTATTCGCTCTTTTTAGTGGCGTTGAATTTTGTGAAATTTTTTCTAAAGCGCTTGCCAATCCCTCGGGATATCGTGTCAAAAGCGAACCAGAGGCATCTGCCAAATATTCTCTTTTTCGAGAAATTGCCAATTGAATTAACGTAGAAACTATCGGCGATAAAATAATCAGAACCAAACCAGCAATCATTAAAATTCCACCTGCCTGTCCCCCACCATTGTTATTATTACTTCTTCTCCCACCAAACATCCGTCCCCTTATAAAAATATTGGAAATTAAAGAAATTGCACCAACCAAAACCACAACAATTGTTTGAAGCAAAATGTCTCGATTACCAATATGACTTAATTCGTGTGCGATTACTCCTTCCAATTCGGTTTGATTTAATGTTTGCAAAAGTCCAGTGGTTACGGCAATTACTGCGTTTTTTGGATTTCTGCCAGTCGCAAAAGCGTTTGGCGATGGATCATCAATAATGTAAATTTTAGGAACCAATAATCCCGCCGTGATACAAAGATTTTCGACAACATGATAAAGTTCTGGTGCTTGATCGTGATTAATTAATTTTGCACCAGAAATTCCCAAAACAATTTTATCTGAAAACCAATAACTAAAAAATGACATAAAAATACTAATTCCTACCGCGAAAAATAAAATAGACTGATCTTCTAAATAATAACTCAAAAACCAGCCCAACCCGATGATAATAATAAAAAACAAAGAAAACAAAACCCAAGTTCTCCTTATATTCGAACCAATATGAGTGTATAGTGTCATATGTGTTTATGTTATCAAAAAATTATGTTTTTGTAAATTAAAATATCCCCCGTAATACGGAGGATATTTTATATAATCAATTTAGAATTTTACTTCTGGAACGGCTTTTTCTGATTCGTCTATTGCGAAAAACTCTCTCTTCTTGAATCCTAACATGCCAGCGATAATTCTTGATGGGAATGTTTGAATTTTAATATTTAAATCTCTAACATTACCATTATAAAATCTTCTTGATGCTTGAATCTTATTTTCTGTATCCGATAATTCGGTCTGTAATTGTAAAAAGTTTGTATTTGCTTTTAGTTCTGGATAGGCCTCTGCTACCGCAAATAAACTTTTTAATGTTCCAGAAAGCATATTTTCTGCTTTCCCCTTTTCTTCTGCTCCCTGGGCATTCATTGCTTTTGACCTTGCCTCTGTAACGCTTTCGAAAAGACCTTTTTCGTGTGCTGCATAACCCTTTACTGCTTCAATTAAATTTGGAATTAAATCGTATCTTCTTTTTAATTGAACATCGATATCAGACCAGGCTTCGTCTGTGCGAGTTTTTAATCGAATCAGGCCATTAAAAACTGCAATTATCCACAAAACTATTACCGCAACTACTATTAAAATAATTGTTCCAATTGCCATAAATTTTAAAAATTAATTATTACTTGTCCCTCCGAAATTTTAATGTAGGGGGATCTACTTATAAGTATGTTCTTTTTAAAAAACATCGTCAAGGTCGATTTTATTTTTTCAATCCAGAGTCTTGTTCTTGGATGCCAAAATTTAATAATGTCATGTTTTTATTATATCTTTCAATCAACCCACCTTCTGGTGAGTCGGGGTGAAACTCTAATTGCATATCATTGAAAACTATTTGCCCACCCTTTTGATTTAATAGTGGATGACGCTTAATGTGTCTAATTTGAAAGAATCTTAAGGTTTTTTCAAAAATCGTTCCTATAAAAGTATTTAAAATAATTTCCTGAAACTTTCTAACAAATTTTAGAATTTTATTGTCTTTAATTTTCTGTCGATTGTTTAATTTTTCTAAATTATAAAAATACAAATAATTTCCTACCCATCTGTTTTCAAATTGAAATCGATTATAAATTCCCTGCTCTAATTCTAAAATTGGAACCAAATGCGCACATAGATGTGCAATACACAAACTTACAGAGTTCATTTTTAAATTATTATCAACAGTATAATGATTTAAACAAAATTTATTGGCAATTTTGTTTCCATGTCTACGTTGACCAATAATTTGGAAAAATATCGTTACTAAAAATCTAGTCAACCAAATGCGTTTGTTTTTGGCAACAATCAATAAATCAATATCACTTTCCTTTTTGGCATTATATATTGCCACGGAACCATTCATCAAAATTAATTTTATGTTGGGAATAATTTGGAGCCATTTTATGATTTTGCGCGACCTTTGCCACATTCGATCAGAAATTTTTTGGCGCTCAATTCGAGTTTGGTAAAGATCACGCCCTTTTAAAGAGTAAAATCCATTTTTCTGATCAATGTATTGTTTTAAATTTTGATTACTCAATATTTTTAAAATGTCTATTAAATTAATCGATTTCATTGGCTCGACTTCTGAATTTAAATTTAATTTAGAAAAAGAAGCAATATGTTTGGGATTTATTAAATATTTAAAAACCTCAAATCCGGTCAACGGATAATCCATGGTATCATAATACGCAATCGTCGCTAATATCGATTTTTCCAATAAATTCAATTCCATAGTCTCATTATACCACAACCTTGCCTTAAGAATTGAATTTTGATATTATTAAATCAATGAAAAAGGAGGTGGAAATACCCAAAAAAACGACAGAAAGAATTAAGATGCGCGAGAAAAAGAAACAACCGAAAATGAAGGTTTCGGGAAAAAGCGTTTTTAAGCTCAAGGGGCTAATTATTAATTCGCCCCGCCAATTGCGGGGTAAATAGATTTATGACAAAATTTATCTTGCGTATTATCGCAAACGCATTAGCAATTTTTATTGCTGTTCGTTTAGTTGACGAAATTACTTTTGGTGGTGATATTGTTGATTATCTAATCGTTGGAGCGGTTTTGGCTTTGGCCAATACTTTTATTAGACCGATCTTGAAAATTGTCTCTGCTCCGCTTATTTTTATAACCCTGGGATTGTTTGTGATTGTAATCAACGGAATAATTTTATTTGCAGTTGATTATTTCGTAGAAGCATTATCAATTACTGGTTTTATGGGTTATGTCTGGGGCACAATCATTATTGCAATTGCAAACGCAATAATTGTCGGGTCGTTTAAAAAACATAAAGGCATCACAACTGAGTAAAAATTATATGGAAAAAATATTAAATATCGCGCAACTTGCTTTTGCTGCACTTTTGATCATAATTGTCCTTCTCCAGCAACGTGGAACAGGACTTTCTTCTGCTTTCGGCGGAGGTGGGGGCGGTGAAACATACTTCAAAAAAAGAGGTGCAGAAAAAATACTTTTTATTGCTACAATTGTTTTGGCAATACTTTTCATCGCAAGCTCGATCATACGAATGATCGTTTTAAAGTAATGCATATTCCAACCATACATCAGTGGCAAAAACTTCCTAGCGTCCTTAATAAAAAGGAACGTTATTTTATTATAGGATTCTTAGTTTTAATTATTATCTCTTTGTTCGGCTGGATGATTAGTTATAAGCTCAAAACAACAAGCATTGCTCCTGATTTTGGCGGAAGTTTTACTGAGGGCATTGTGGGAAATCCTCAATATATTAATCCCGTTCTAAGCCAAGCCAGCGATGCAGATAGAGATTTAACTGAATTAATTTTTTCTGGACTTACAAAATATAATAGTAAAGGAGAAATTGTTCCCAATCTTGCCAAAGAATATAAAATTGGAGATAATGGTAAAATTTACGAATTTACACTTAGACAGGACATAAAATGGCATGATGGCGAACAATTTACAGCCGATGATGTTATTTTTACCATAAATCGAATTCAAAATCCTGATTTTAGGAGCCCATTAAGAATAAGTTGGACTGGAGTTGAAATCGAAAAAATTGATGATTATAAAATTAGATTTAAAATGAAAAATGCCTATGCCCCATTTTTATCTAATACTACTGTGGGCATAATCGCTAAACATATTTGGGAAAAAATTCAACCAGCAAACTTTTCTTTGGTTACAGAAAATCTTGAACCAATTGGAACTGGACCATACAAACTGACAACCCTGAAAAAAGACAAAAATGGATTTATTTATTATATTAAACTACAAGCATTTGGAGACTATGGTTCGGGCAGAAGGCCGTTTATAGAAAAGATATATTTAAAATTTTATGCCGATGAAAAGGCCGCAATCAAAGCTTACAATAGGGGCGAAATTGATAACCTGAGCTTAGTTTCTGTTCAAAATCAATCTATAATTAAAGGCGAAAGCAGATCAAATATTAAAGAGTTAAGTTTGCCAAGATATTTTACTGTTTTCTTTAATCAAAGCAAAAGCACGATTCTTTCTGATAAAACTGTTCGTTTGGCATTAAATTATGCAACCAATAAAAAACAAATCATCCAAGAAATATTAAACAACGAAGGAAAACAAGTTGACTCCCCTATTCCTGATGGGGTTTGGGGGCATGCCGATGATTTGAAAATTTATGACTTTGCACAAGAACATGCAAATAATATTTTAGAAGCAGCGGGATGGAAAGATGAAGATAATGACGGAATTAGAGAGAAAAAAGAAGAAAAATTAGAATTTGAATTAATCACAACTGACTTTAAAGAACTTCAACAAACTGCAAACATTTTGCAAGAACAATGGTCTAAGATTGGAGCCAGAGTCAATATTAAAATTTTAAATATTGGAGAGATACAACAGGAATACATTAGACCGCGAGAATATCAAGCATTATTATTTGGCGAAGTTTTAGGATTAGACCCCGACCCATTCAGTTTCTGGCATTCATCACAAAAAAAAGACCCGGGATTAAATCTTGCCCTATACGATAGTGCCAAGGTTGATGCCTTATTACGCGATGCAAGACAAATTATCGAACCAGATTTAAGATTAAAAAAATATAAAGAATTTCAACAATTAGTTATTGACGATGCGCCTGTTGTGTTTCTATATGGTTGGTATCAAATTTATTACACTTCTAAAAAAATCCAAGGATTTGAAAATCAAAACATTGTTTTGCCATCAAAAAGATTTAATGACATAGAAAAGTGGTATATTGATACACAAAGAATAAAGAAACCCTAAACCCTTCGGGTCGGGTAAATAAAAAAGATGAATCTCAATAAGTCAAAACCAGATATTCGATATTTAAACGACATTAAAGATGTTGTTTATGATAAAGAATGGCTAAAAACAGCTCCGAATTTGGAGCTGTATTATATGTATCGCGACCTAGCAGAAACCCAACTTGATTTTATGAATATTATTAAAAATGATTTACGTTATGACATTACAATTTTAAAGCCGAACAAACTGGGCAAAGAATTTAATAAAACATTGGGACACGACCATCCAATCGTTCCGGGCACAGACATAACTTATCCAGAATTATATGAAGTTTTAGAAGGAAAAGCAATTTTTCTTTTACAAGACTCTGAAGATAATAAAATAAAAGATATTATCGCCATAAAGGCACAAAGGGACGATAAAATAGTTATCCCACCAAATTACGAACATTTAATGATCAATGTCGGTAAAACGGATTTAAAAACGGCAAATTGGGTTAGCAGAAAATTCGAATCTAATATTTATAAACCATTTAAAATGAAGCACGGATTTAGTTATTACGCATTAAAATCATTTTTCGGAATAAAATTTATTAAAAATAATAATTATGAATCGATTCCCGAGATTAAATTTGAAAAACCAAACAATTTTGATAAATTAAACCTATCAACAGAAGAACCAATTTATAAACTACTAAATCAAGCAAGTAAATTAGATTTTCTTAAAAATCCGCAAAAGTATAATTGGTAAAGCGAGGGCGAGTGGTGAAATGGCAGACACGCACGATTCAGGTTCGTGTGCCGTAAGGCATGAGGGTTCAACTCCCTCCTCGCCCACATATAAAATACTCTTGACAAGTATTTTTTTATTTGATAAGGTTGAATAACCATCCATGACGCACATTCAGTATGCCCAGGCAGGAGCACCATTTCGTTTCCATTTCCCATTTTCGACCTTTCCTTTTTTTCGTGAGCTCCTGCCGGGCTCCTTTTTTTTTAAATTAATATGTTATATACTAAAAATATGCCCCGTAGTGAATTTTTGACTGGTCCGATGGCCATCGGACCAAAATACTACGAGGGTGATAATTAATTAGTCAAAAATCTACTACAGGGTATGGACAAAATAAATTATGAAGATTTTCAAAAATTAGATATCAGAATCGCAACAATTCTTGAGGCAGAACCGGTTCCAGAAACAACCAAACTTTTAAAATTAAAAGTGGATTTAGGCCCCGACCCTTCGACGGGCTCAGGGCAAGACATCCGAACTCTTGTTGCCGGCATTGCGGAAACATATAAACCAGAAGATATTATTGGAAAACAAATTCCAATTTTAACTAATCTCGAACCAAAAATAATCAAAGGCATAGAAAGCAATGGTATGATTTTAGCAATCGATATTGAAAATAAAGCAATCTTACTTAAACCATTAAAAAAAGTAGCAAACGGAAGTAAAATTCGATAAAATTATGAGAATTTTAAGCGGGATACAACCAACTGGATATTTACACATTGGAAATTATTTGGGAGCAATTAAACAATGGACAGAACTCCAAAAAGCAAAAAATCTTGATAAAGAAACAGGATGTATTTTTATGGTTGTTGACTTACACGCCCTAACTGTCGCCTACGATCCAAAACAATTACAAAAAAGAATTTTAGATATTGTTTTGGACTATTTAGCACTAGGAGTGGATTACCAAAAAAATACTATTTTTGTTCAATCGCAAATCAAAGAACACGCTGAATTGGCTTGGTTGTTAGAAACCATAACTCCTATGGGCGAATTAGAAAGAATGACCCAATACAAAGATAAGTCCAAAGAGAATAAAGACAATATCAACGCTGGACTGTTTGCTTATCCGGTTTTAATGGCAGCTGATATTTTATTATACAAAACGACAATTGTGCCTGTTGGCGATGACCAGGCACAACACGTAGAAATAACCAGAGAGATCGCCAGAAAATTTAATAATAAATTCGGACAAACATTTCCCGAACCAAAAACACAATTACGAAAAATTGGCGCAAGAATAATGTCTTTAGCCGATCCCCTTCAAAAAATGAGCAAGTCAATTTCGCAAGGATGTATATTTTTGAATGATTCTGAAGAAAAAATCAGAGAAAAAATAAAAACCGCAGTTACCGACTCCGGCAAAGAAGTTAAATTTGATGAAATCAACAAGCCCGCAATTTCCAATCTTTTAACCATCTATCACCTCTTCTCCGAAAAACCAATTGAAGAAATTGAGGAAGAATACGAGGGCAAGGGGTATGGTGATTTCAAAAAAGATTTAGCAGATGTGGTTGTGGAAAAATTAAAAGAATTTCAAGAAAAACGCAAAGAATTTGAGAAAAACCCTGAGTTAGTTAAAAAAATCCTAGCCCAAGGTGCTAAAAAAGCTCAAACAATCGCCGAAGAAACCATGGCAGAAGTTAAGACAAAAATGGGATTGATTTAAGGAGTTCTTGTTTTTGTTCTGCTAATAATTCTTGGGTGTCGGCTTCGATTGTTAGACGTAAGACGGATTCTGTGTTTGACGGGCGCAAATTAAACCACCAGTCGGTATATTCTACAGTTAAACCATCAATATGAAAAATATTCGGTAATCGGCCAAAACGGCTGATTTTTTTATATTTTTCTTCTACCCTCTTAATATGAATCTCTGCATTTCTAATGTCTTGAATTTTAATTTCAATTTTTTCTTGCTGAAATCTATTAAAATGTTCAATTAATTTCGACAACGGCACTTTTACTTTTGACAATATTTCCATTATTTTTATAAAAACTAAAAATGGAGCTTCAACATAATCTGTGTCCTTAAAATAATAATGCCCAGACGCTTCACACCCAAAAATAACTTCCTCTCTGGCCATTGTTTCTTTAATAAATGAATGACCAACGCGCGAACAAATAACATCATTACCACTATCTAATGCCTCTTCTTTAATGATCCTACTACTCGCTGCGGTATAAAGAATAATTCCTCCACGCTTAAAATAATAATGAATAATCACTGCGGAAATCAAATCTGGATCGATTCTTTGTCCTTCTTCGTCAATAAATAAAATCCTATCTCCGTCACCATCAAAAGCAATACCAAAATCGGCTTTTTCTAAAACAACTTTTTGTTGAAGCATTTTGGTGTTTTCTGGATTAATTGGATTGGGATCGTGATTAGGAAAAGAACCGTCAATCTCGCCAAATAAATTAATTAAATCAACTTTCTTTAATTCCGGAATTAATGCAGAAATTGTTTCCCCGGCCATACCATTGCCTGTGTCCGCGATTACTTTAAATTGACCAATATCATTGGCGTGACTGAGATCCAGAATTTTAGTCACATATTCTTTTAAAATTTCTTTTTTGATGACTTTGCCCTTTTTTTCCGCATCTTTAAATGACTTGCTTTCAATTAAACCCTTAATCCTTTTTAGTCCCTCACCTCCCATCGGTAGGGCATTTTTCCTAAAAATTTTAAAACCATTATATTCTTTGGGATTATGAGAAGCAGTGACCATTATTCCTCCATCGGTTTTAAATTTAATTATTGCCTGATAAAACATTGGTGCCGTTGCCATACCAATATCAATTACATCAATTCCCTGATCTTTTATTCCTCTGGTCATCTCACTAAACAGCTCTTCTGACGACAATCTGTTGTCTCGAGCCACAACCAATTTGCTGATTGTTTTTTCTCGCAATTTAAAGGTTTTGTCCTCCGGCTTTAAACTTAAAACAAAAGCACTTGCTCTACCAATTTTGTAAGCAATATCTTGATTTATTTCATCAGGATATATCCCCCTGACATCATAAGCTTTAAAAATTTTATCTAAATTTTCCATACCCTGTAGTAGATTTTTGACTAATTAATTATCACCCTCGTAGTATTTTGGTCCCGCGATGCGGGACCAGTCAAAAATTCACTACGGGGCATATGAATATATTATAGCACAAAATAATGGCGGGATTGACCCTTCACCATGTCTGCAAATATTTTATCATGCAGTGCGAGGGCGAATAGCCCTGCCCTATTCGGGCAAGCACTGCTCTGGCTTAACATGTTTTATCTCTAATCTATTGCAAACAACATTAATACTGGCAGACATGGTGAAGGGTTGACTTTTATTATTATTTTGCTAAGATATATATACAATGGAAAATGAGTTAAAACAATATGAACTGACTTGTATTTTAGAGCCACATTTAGATGGCGATAGTTTAGACGATTTTAAGAAAGATTTAGAAAAAACTATTATAGATAACAAGGGTAAGCTTGTGCGCCTTTTAGAGCCAGAGAAAAGAGAACTTTCTTATCCGATCAATAAACAAGGAATTGCAATTTATATTGTTGCTCAAATCAGTTTTGAATCAGGTGATGTCAATGAATTTTTGAAAGAACTTAGAGCCAATAAGCTTATTGTAAGACATTTAATAACTGCCATGGAAATTCCGAAAGCAGATTCTGATAAACCAAGGGTGCCAAAAAAACCAAGAGTTAAAAAAGAAGAAACAATAGATAAACCCTCCTTCACCAAGGTTTCGGAGGGTAAAAAAGATAATTTTAATTTAGAGGAAATTGATAAAAAGTTAGACGAATTAGTTGGATTATAAATAACATAATGCGAATATGCGAATTTAATGCCAATATCGCGAACTGCGAATTCGCAATTTGTAGATTGGCATAAGATTAGTAGATTGGCATTTTAATAATTATGAATTTGAATAAAGTTTTCGTAATCGGTAATTTGACCAGAGATCCAGAATCAAGAACCCTACCAAGCGGACAAATGGTATCAAATTTTGGTTTAGCAACAAACCGCGTATGGTTTGACTCCAACACCAAAGAGAAGAAACAACAAGTAGAATTTCATAACATCGTTGCTTTTGGAAAATTAGCTGAAATCTGTAATCAATATCTAAAAAAGGGAAGCATGGCAATGATTGAAGGCAGAATTCAAACCAGAAACTGGCAGGATCAGGCTGGTGCTACAAAATATAGAACTGAAATTATTGCTGAAAAAATGCAAATGGGACCAAGAACAAGTGGTAGCACACAAAGCGCTCCGAAAGAAACCGTTGAATCAGGTGCTCCGGTTGAACAATTAGAAGAAATTCAAATTGAGGAAGAAACTCCGGTCGATGAAATAAAAAGTGAAGATATACCATTTTAACATGAAAAAGGATTGCTTTTTTTGCAAAAACAATATAAAAGACGTTGACTATAAAGACACCAATACGTTGTCTAAATATTTAGATCCCCTAAAAAAGATTAGGGCTCCAAGATATACTGGTGCTTGCGCAACACATCAAAGAAAAGTTTCCCAGTCGATCAAGCGCGCCCGCACAATGGGGTTAATATAAAAAATTATTTAGAAAACAAAAATCTCCCACAAGGGAGATTTTTTGATGCCATTAAAAAGAGATTAATATTCCGGTTTGGCGGCTTTTTGGATATCGGATAAAAGTTTTTTGGCAATAGGTTTATTTTGGCGTAAAAATTCTTTAGCCTTTTCTGTGCCAACCCCCAGCTTATCTTCTCCGTAAGATAATGTTGAAGCAAGTTTTTTAATAATTCCATGCTTTAATCCTGCATTCACTAAGTCCCCTTCATAAGAAATCCCCTCATTAAACATAATATCAAATTCTGCTGATTGAAAAGGTGCGGCAACTTTGTTTTTGACAACCTTTGCTTTTACGCGGTTGCCAATTGATTCCTCGCCTTTTTTAATTTGCGCAATTCTTTTTAATTCAATTCTTACTGAAGCATAAAATTTTAATGCCTTGCCACCAGGAGTTGTTTCGGGGTTACCAAACATCATTCCAATTTTCATTCTAATTTGGTTTATAAAAATAACAATACAATTTGCCTTAGCGATCACAGAATTCAACTTTCTCATTGCTTGAGACATTAAACGTGCTTGAAGACCAATAAATTGATCCCCTATTTCTCCTTCTATCTCTGCTCGTGGAGTTAATGCTGCAACTGAATCAACAACCACCACATCAACGCTTCCTGATTTAACCAACGATTCAACGATTTGCAATGCTTGTTCTCCTGAGTCGGGTTGAGAGATTAAAAGGTCATCAATCTTCACCCCAATGCGCTTTGCATACACTGGGTCCAAAGCATGCTCGGCGTCAACAAAAGCTGCCATACCGCCCTTTTTTTGCGCTTCAGCCACTATGTGCAAAGCCAATGTAGTTTTGCCTGAACTTTCAGCCCCAAACACTTCAATAATTCTACCCCTTGGCATTCCTCCAACACCCAATGCTAAATCAAGCGACGGAGAACCGGTTGGAATCACGTCCACGTCCACCCTTTTAACTTCGCCTAATTTCATAATTGAGCCCTCGCCAAATTTTTGTTTAATTTCGTCAACTGTATTCTCTAAAATTTTATCTCTGTTTTCTGTTGTGTTTATTTGTTTTTTCATAATTTTACTTGTTATAAATTATTCTTCTTATTATTGTATTAATTTTATTAAAACGATTTTTTGATTCAATAATAACATTGTTTACGCCTTCGCTAAGATTTTTTTCAAATTTAAAACTTCCATCTTTATTAATATAAGCGTTATAACCATCGATTGTTAGGATTGCCGTCGATTCTGTTTTGCCAATAATTTCAATCGTGCTTTGATTCGTAGAAATATCTGTTGGCGGTTGAGTAATTTCTAATTTCGGTGGTCTGATTAAAAAATTTATTTCTCGCCAAAAATAACCTAAAACTAAAACTACAAAAACTATAAAAATAATCAACGCAACTTTTTTGGGAGTAACCATTAGAACCCTTAATCTCTTCATCGGCATCAATGGTTTGTCTTTAATCCTAATTTTTGTCTTTTGCATATTCAAAACTCTATGGTTTATTTAAAATTTTTTTCAAAAGACCTAAAATTTTGTAATCTTCGGCTTGTTTTTTGATATATCTTAAATCAACTTTAGAATTTTTAAAGACCAATTCGACATCACGTAAATGATAATCTGATTGCGTTTCTCTTGCCCAGATTAATTTATTTAAAATCAAATCCTCTGGCGAAATAAAATAAACCTTCTGATTGTTAACTGTTTTTGCTATTCTGTGTTGATATTCTAATTTTGCTTTTTTATCATCTTTTGCAACCCAAAAATCAATTTTTAAGCCGACATGAGGATTAATGAAATTAAATTCACTTTTTTGTTTTGTCGCTTCTGTAGCAACTTCTTCGTCAACATAACAATTTTGGAAATTTTTTCTTAATTCTCGTATTAAAGGTTTCACTTGTGGCTCAATTAATTCAACAACAATATCAATATCAATTGTAGATCTAATCTCTCCCCATAATGAAACTGCGTAACCACCAGTAATAAAATATTTAATTTTAAGTTTATTTAAAACTTTAACTACATCGAGAAGTAGCTTTTCTATTCCTGTTGTTTGCATTTAATTTATTTAATTTTAACAAAAACATTGTTAACTCTAAAGTTAATTTTATTTTTTTTTCCGCTGATATTTTTTTATAAATGTGATTTTTCGTCTTTTGCATATCTGGAACAATTATAACATAAATTAAAATTCATCCTCCTTCTCTGAAGCTTCGGAGGACGCGTCCTCCTCTTCAATTTCTGCTTGTTCCTCTTCTTTCCCGCCTTCTTCGGACGGGATCCCGCTCGAAAGCGGGACTTCCTCAAAATCAATATTCTTTTTTACTGTTGCGTCTAAATCACTTAATGGTTCCAAGTCCTCTTCGTCGTCACTATTAAATTGATTTTTGGATTGTGCTCCCAAAACTACCCTTGGCTTAGCACCTTCTGCCGGGCCAACAACTCCCAATGCTTCTAGTGCGTCTAATATGCTTGCTGCGCGCGCATAACCAATTCTAAACATTCTTTGTAAATACGATGCCGAGGCCTTGCCAGTTTTAATTACCAGGTCTTTTGCTTCATCTAATAACACATCGTTTAATGATGAGGCAGAACCACCAGAACCAAACACTCTATTTTCTTCTGGGGCGTTTGTAATTTCTTCCTCATATTCAACTTCTCCGGCCTCCTTTTTCAAAAATTTAGTTACCCGTTGTACTTCTTTTTCAGAAACAAAAACGCCCTGAATTCTACGTGGCTTTCCAGCATCTCCGGCAATATATAACATATCTCCATTGCCTAATAATTTTTCCGCCCCAGACATGTCCAGGACCGTACGCGAATCAACATTAGATGCTACCTGAAAAGCGATTCTGGCTGTAATATTTGCCTTAATAAGTCCTGTAATAACTTCAACCGACGGTCTTTGTGTTGATAAAATTAAATGAATTCCCACGGCACGAGACATTTGTGCTAAACGCACGATTAAACTTTCAATTTCTTTGCCATAAGCCAAAATAATATCTGCTAATTCATCAACAATAATTACAATAAACGGCAGAGCTTCTCTTGGAGATTTTTTAAGCATTTTTTCATTATAAGAAGCCAAGTCCCTTGAACCAACATTTGCTAATAATTTATATCTTTCCTCCATCTCTTTAATTGCCCACTTGAAAGCATTAACTGTTTTGGGCACATCAACAATAACCGGGGTTAATAAATGCGGGATACCATTATACAAAGGAAGCTCTACGCGTTTTGGATCAATCAAAATAAATTTTAATTCCCAGGGAGCTTTTTGATAAAGCAAGCTTGTAATAATCGTATTAATGCAAACACTTTTTCCTGTTCCTGTAGCACCAGCAATTAACATGTGTGGCATTTTCATTAAATTTGTCCAAACCGGCGCACCGGTAACGTCCCTGCCTAGTGCCAAATTTAAATGATGACCATTCTTTCTTTCGTACTCTTCAAACATATTTCTCAATCGAACAAAAGTTGCTATTTTATTTGGAATTTCGATTCCAACCAAAGACCTTCCTGGAATTGGCGCTTCGATTCTAATCGGATGCGCTGCTAATGCCAAAGAAATATCGCGATGCAAAGTTGTGATTTTTGAAAGCTTTACTCCGCCAGCTGGTCTAAAAGTATATTGCGTAACAGTTGGACCAACATTTACTTCTGCCATTTCAACTGGGATCCCAAAATTTTCTAATGTTTTTTGAATGATTATTTGATTTTGTTTTATGTCTCCACTGGTTGGATGCCCCTTGTCTTCCTCTAATAAATCAATTGGCGGAAAAGTATAATCTTGAATATCTACGTCTGTTGTGGCAAGAAGTTTGTCTTTATCCGCCGTAGCCTTGGCGGAGGCAGATTTATCCCCTTCATCTTGAATCGCATCTTCGGTTTCAATTTTTGATTTTGAAAAAATCCCCCTAACCAAATTAGCGACTTTCTTTTCTGGTTGATCAAAGCCAACGCCTTTAATTTCTTTAGAAAGTTTTTCCATACCAATTTCTTTATCTTCTTCCTTTTCTTCTTTTGGCGCTTTTTTAAGTGGGATATTGAATGCAATTAAAATCGAAATAAAAAGCCCGGCCGAAAAAACAACTAAGCTCGCCCACTTGCCAATAAGTTTTAAAAATGGCCAGGAAAATAAATATCCAAGCCAACCCGCGCTTTTTGTATCAATAGATGTGAATGTTTGGACAATTGCCAAAAAACATAATAAAAATAAAAACATTCCCAGAAGAGTTGAAAGATAAACATTTTTACGAATTTCTTTTAAAATTGCAATTGCACCAGCAACAAATGCCAATGGCACAAGCCACAAACATTTTCCAAAAAGAAATTTAGAAATATCTAATAAATATCTTCCCAAAACTCCGCTTGCTGATTGAAAACTTAAAACAAAAATCACTGCTAGAGTAAATAATAAAACTACAATTACTCCACGTTTGGTCTCGTCGTTGATATTTAAATATTTCTTCTTTTCCCTTTTCTCGGGCTTAGAATCTTTTTTCTTTTTCTTCTTCGCCATACGTAATTATTATATCACAAAATAAAAAACAAATAAAAAGAGGCAGGGGGTGTAAGTCCCTGCCACATCGAACGTGAGTTTATTTGAGAACTTTTTTCAGTTCCTCAATGCAGTCGTCCAACTCCCTTCCGTTATGATTTTTTTTCGTCCAGTTGATCAATTCCATTATTCTGTTCGCCTGGCCAGTGGTTAACTTCTTATAGTAATTTAACACGAATTGAGTCGCATCATCGATCACCAATCGCCAATTTTTATCTGGCGAAGTGTTCGATATTAAAAGAGCAACCGCGACCATCGACATCAAAAATATTGCAAGATAACATAGTGGTAGTGATATTTTTGCGAAAGAAGCAGCTTTTATAACTTCGGCATAACGATCCATGCCAAAGCATAGGCGCGATTTTTCATAAATCGCAGTGCCGTGCTCTAAAATTATTGCCGAAATGAGCATCAGGGCGCTAGCAAACGCAAAAAGCGTACCCACGATTATTTTAATTCTCCATCCCAACCAAATCCGGAACTCTTTCCACGAATTTTTAAGGTTCATGTTCCCTCTCCTTTTGATTAGATTCGAACACTTTTATCGTAGCATAAATCAAAAATCCCGTCAATTTTTTCCTTCCCTCTTAATAAAAATTTATTCTATGTTGAGACAATTTCGCAGGCCAAAAGCATGGTTTTTTCTGAAAGAAAAATTTTGGCCGAGAATTAGCACGGCCACCCGCTGGGGTGGCCGATGCGTGTCGACATATAGAATAAATTTTTGTGCTTATTTCTTATCTGCTAGTTCTTTCTCGATTCTTTCAAGTTCCATTGCTTCGCGATAACCTGTTCCTGCAGGAATTAATTTTCCTAAAATAACATTTTCTTTTAATCCGCGAAGGTGATCAACTCTTCCTTCTGAAGCGGCTTTAATTAAAATTCTTACTGTTTCCATAAACGAAGCCGAAGATAAGAAACTTTCTGTGCTTAATGCAACCTTAGTAATGCCCATTAAAATCTGAGCTGCGGTGGCAGTCTTTTTGCCAGCTTGCTTGGCCTTATCGTTGGCATCAAAGAAAATATCTTTTTCAAGAATCGCGCCAGCCAAAAGTTTTGTTTCTCCCGGATCCTTCACTTTTACACGCGCTAACATTTGGTGAATGATAACTTCGATATGTTTATTATTTAAACCTTCTCCTTGAGTACTATAAATTCCTTGAATTTCTTTAATAATATATCTTTGTAAGGCTTCTTGGCCAGCTAATTTAAATAATTCTTTCAAATCAACAGAACCCTCCCAAAGTTGTTGTCCCTGATTAACTTCATCATCTTTTTGCACCCAAACACCAGTTTGTGGTGGAGCAATATATTCTTTAGAAACTTTCTTTCTTTTCTTTCCTTTTAATTCCTGCCAACCCTCGATTGTAATAATTTTTGATCCTTTGTGTTCTTTAATCTCTGTAACCTTCCCGCTTAATTCTGCCAAAAATGCCTTTCCCTTTGGAACTCTTGATTCAAAAAGTTCATCAACGCGAGGTAATCCCTGTGTAATGTCAGCGCCACCAGCAACACCTCCGGTATGGAAGGTTCTAAGAGTCAACTGTGTTCCTGGCTCTCCAATTGCTTGCGCAGTAACAATGCCAACTGCCTCGCCTTTTTCAACTAATTTATTTCTACCCAAATCATATCCATAACATTGCTGACAAATTCCAAATCTTGATTTACAAGAAATAACTGATCTTACTCTTATTTTATCAACACCAGTTGCTTCAATTTCTTGAGCTTTTTTCTTGGTCAATAATTCATGTTTCTTAGCAATCATATTACCCTTGCTACTTATTTCTTCTAACAGCACTCTTCCGGTTAATTGTGAAGCAAACGAAATTCCCATATCTTCCAGGTCTCTTTTATAAATCATAATACCTTCTTTGTCTCCGCAATCCTCATGTCGAATAATTACATCTTGGGCAACATCAACCAAGCGTCGAGTTAAATAACCGGCGCTGGCAGTCTTCAAGGCAGTGTCAGCCAGACCCTTTCTACCTCCGTGAGTAGAGATGAAGTATTCCAAAACATTAAATCCTTCTTTGAAACTAGAAATAATTGGCAACTCCAATGTTTCTGACGCAGGATTTACTACCAAACCTTTCATGCCGCCCATCTGAGTTGCCTGGCCCCAATTGCCTCGAGCACCGGAATTAAAAATTGTAAAAATTGAACCATTGGGGTCGAGTGCTTTTGGCACCAATGCAGCAATTTGATTTTTAACCTTTGACCAAATTTCAATAACCCTTGCTCTTCTTTCGGTTCGAGTTAAAAGTCCTTCATTATATTGTTTTCGAATTTCCTCAACTTCTTTCATTGCAATTTCGATAATTTTTGGTTTTTCTTTTGGAACGACTATATCATCCATTCCCCAACTAATACCAGATTTTGTTGCATATCTGAAACCAAGTGATTTTATTTTGTCCATCACGTCAGGGGCTTTCTCGGTGCCTAAAAAGTTAATTACTTCTTCAGTAGTCGCCTTTAATTCTTTGTGAGTCATGGCTTTATTTTTAAATCCCAATTCGGCAGGTAAAACTGTATTAAAAATAATCCTGCCCACCGAGGCATCAATAATCTCTCCATTAATCTTAACCTTAATTGCTGCCTGTAAATCAATAAAATCCAATTGATAGGCCATAATCGCTTCCTCTGCATTGGCAAAAATCTTTCCTTCACCACGCAAACCAGCTTTAATGCTGGTCATAAAATAGCAACCCAAAACCATATCCAAACTTGGAGTAATAATTGGTTCTCCGGTTGCTGGTTTAAACAAGTTCACCGAAGAAAGCATAATTTCTCTACTTTCTCTTTGTGCCTTTTCTGATAATGGCAAATGGACTGCCATTTGATCTCCGTCAAAGTCAGCATTAAATGCCTTACAAGCCATTGGATGTAATTGAATTGCTAAACCCTCAACCAAAATTGGCTTAAACGCTTGTACGCCCAAACGATGAAGGGTTGGTGCGCGATTTAATAATACATGATATCTTTCTGTAACTTCTTCCAAAATTGCCCATACCTCTTCAACCCCTTCTTCAATCAATCGTCTTGCGCCTCTAATGTTAAAAACTATTTCTCTCTCGATTAACTTATTGATAATAAATGGTTTAAACAATTCCAAGGCCATTGTTTTTGGCAAACCACATTGATGAAGTTTCAATTCTGGACCAACAACAATGACTGAACGACCAGAATAATCAACTCTTTTTCCAAGTAAATTTTGTCTAAATCTTCCCTGCTTTCCCTTTAATTGATCTGCCAATGATTTTAATTGTCGTTTTTGTCCGGTTGCCGCCATAACTGCTTTTTGTCCACGCCTTGCAGAATTATCAATTAAGGCATCAATTGATTCTTGAAGCATCCTTTTTTCATTTCTACAAATAACTTCTGGTGCATTTAATTCCAATAATCTTTTCAAACGATTATTTCTATTAATAACTCTTCTATACAAATCATTAACATCAGAAGTTGCATATCTGCCTCCGTCTAATTGTACCATTGGTCTCAGGTCTGCTGGCATAACTGGCAAATTCACCAAAAACATCCATTCTGGTCTAATGCTTGCTCTTTGAAATCCTCTAACCAATCTCAATCTATGCATTACTTTTCGTTTTTGCATTGCTTCGACTTGTTTTAATTCTATTTCAAGTTCTACTGCTAATTTTTCTAAGTCAATGTCTTTACAAATATCTCTTAATGCTTCTGCGCCAATCCCTGCCGAAAAAACTTCACTATACTTTTGTGATAAATGCCTGAATGCTAATTCGGAAATGATTTCTAATTTTTGGATTTTCGAAAGTTCATCTTTTGCTCTATCTGTTGCCATTTTCAAATCTTTCTTTGCGTCTCTACTGTCAACTGTTTTTAATTTGGCCTTGTATTCTCGTTCAATATCATTAAATGCTTTTTCTTTTGCTTTTTCATCAACTTTCGTAATAATATAGGCAGCAAAATAAGCAACTTTCTCAAGTTTTTGTACTGAAACATTTAAAATTAAACCTATTCTTGATGGCACGCCTCGTAAAAACCAAATATGAGAAACGGGCACGGCCAGATGGATGTGTCCCATTCTTTCACGTCTAACAATCGACCTAGTTACCTCTACTCCACAACGATCACAAACAATTCCTTTGTATCTAATCTTTCTGTATTTTCCGCAATAACATTCCCAATCTTTTTCTGGACCAAAAATTTTCTCACAAAACAAACCATCTTTCTCGGCTCGCTGAGTTCGATAGTTAATGGTTTCCGGTTTTGTAATTTCGCCATGAGACCAGGCCAAAATTTCTTCTGGTCCAGCAATCTTTATTTGAAGCCCATTAAACTCTTCTTGTTTTTGATCGTCGTCAAAATGCATAATGATTGTCCCGACACCTTTGGTGTCGAGGATCCTCGACTATGGTCGGGATTTTTTAATTTTTTTATTATCGATTTTTGTTGTATCAACTTCGTTCACCGTATTAATCGCAAATCCAAGCGATCTAATTTCACTTAATAAAACATTAAACGATGATGGTAAGTGTGGATTTTGTATTGGTCTGCCTTTAATAATGGAATCGTAAGCATTGGCACGGCCGATAACGTCATCAGATTTTATGGTTAACATTTCTTGCAATGTATGAGCAGCTCCATAACCTTCGAGTGCCCAGACCTCCATTTCTCCAAATCTCTGACCTCCAAATTGTGCTTTTCCACCAAGTGGTTGCTGTGTAATCAATGAGTATGGCCCAATTGAACGCATATGAATTTTGTCTTCAACTAAATGATTTAATTTCAACATATAAATCTGACCAACTGTAACTTTATTGATAAATGGTTCGCCAGTTCTTCCGTCATATAATGTAACCTTCCCGCTTTCTGGAAGTCCTGCTTTTTTAAGTTCTGCCTTAATTTCTTCTTCTGTAACGCCTGAAAATGGCGGGCTATATGTTCTGTATCCTAATTTTTTTGCCGCCCATCCTAAATGAGTTTCTAAAATCTGTCCCAAATTCATACGAGAAGCAACGCCCAATGGATTTAAAACAATTTCAACTGGTGTACCGTCTTCTAAGTATGGCATATCTTGTTCTGGTAATACTTTTGAAATAACGCCTTTGTTTCCATGTCTTCCAGCAAGCTTGTCGCCAATGGAGACCTTTCTAAATTGAGCAATTTCAACTCTAACTGATTTGATCACGCCAGTTTGTAATTTATCTCCTTTGTCTCTTGAAAAGATTTTAACTCCCACAACTCTTCCACGCTTTCCATGAGATAATCTCAATGATGTATCTTTAATGTCTCTGGCCTTATCGCCAAAAATAGCCCTTAACAATCTTTCTTCTGCAGTTAAATCGGTCTCACCTTTTGGTGATATTTTTCCTACCAAAATATCGTCTGGACCAACTTCTGCACCAATTCTCACAATTCCTTCTTCGTCTAAATCTTTTAGTCGATCTTCTCCAACGTTAGGAATATCGGGGGTTGTAATTTCTGGTCCTAATTTTGTATCACGAACATCGCAATCATGTTCTTCAATGTGTATCGAACTAAACCTATCATCTTTAACTAATTTTTCCGAAAGCACAATTGCATCTTCAAAATTTGCTCCTGACCAAGACAAGAACGCAACCAATAAATTTTGTCCCAATGCCAATTCTCCTCCTTGAGTTGAAGTACTATCAGCAATAACATCTCCCATTTTAATTTTCTGGCCCTGTTTTACTATTGGTCTTTGATGAATACAGGTATATTCATTGGAACGAAGATAATTATTTAAAGGATAATTTTTAATTGTACCTTTTGAAGAAATAACAATATGTGATGCATCAACTTCTTTAATTACCCCATCATTTGGTGCCAACATAACTTGTCCTGAATCCATGGCTGCCTTTCTTTCAATCCCAGTTCCCACAAGCGGTGCTTGCGGATTAACTAATGGCACTGCCTGCTTCTGCATGTTCGAACCCATAAGTGCACGATTAGAATCATCATGCTCAACAAATGGAATTAAAGCGGTGGCAATAGAAATACATTGATAAGGAGAAACGTCCATATAATCAACATCGTTTCTGTCAACAATTCCTGGTTCACCATGAATTCTTGCTTCAACCCTTTTTTCGCCAATCTTTCCATCGGCTTCAATGTGTACTCCAGCATGAGCAATGTTATATTTCTCTTCTTCCGAAGCATCCATATAAATAATTTCATTAGTAAGTTTTCCGTCTTTAACCTTTCTATATGGAGTTTCAATAAATCCATAGTCATTAATTTTGGCATAACTTGCTAAATGGCCAACCAAACCAATGTTTGGGCCTTCCGGTGTTTCAATTGGACAAATTCTTCCATAGTGAGATGGATGCACGTCACGAACCTCAAAACCAGCTCTTTCTTTAGTTAAACCGCCCGGACCCATTGCTGACAATCTTCTTTTGTGTTCCAGTTCCGACAAGGGATTGTCTTGGTCCATAAATTGGGATAATTGCGATGAGGTAAAAAATTCTTTGACTGCTGCCATTAATGGTCGCGCATTCAAAAGTTGTGCTGGAGCTAAATTATAAGCATCCATCGTACTCATTCTGTCTCTAACAATCCTAATTGTTCTCGCCATTCCTACTCTAAATTTGTTTTGTAAAAGCTCGCCCAATGATCTTACGCGCCTATTTCCTAAGTGATCAATGTCATCGCCAACCATATCAGGACTATTGTTTAATTTAATAATTTCTTTCAGGGTTGCAACGATATCTTCTTTTCTCAAAATTCTATGTTCTGGGTCTAATGGGGTTTTAAGTCCCATTCGATGATTTAATTTATATCTTCCAACCTCTGACAAATCATATCTTTCAAAATTCTTAAACATATTTTCAATCAATTGTCTGGCATTATCAATTGCGGCTAAATCGCCTGGTCTAATTCTTTTATAAATTTCGATCCAAGCCTCGTCTGGCGTTTTTGCTGGGTCCTTGTCCAAGGTTTCTTTTATAAATTGTATTTCTGGGTCATTATCAGCATCTTTGAATTCTTTTAAAATTTGTTCATCGGTTTCTAAACCAAAAATTCTTAACAATGAGGTTGCGGGAATTTTTCTTTTTCGGTCAATTCTCACAACAATTGTATTGTTTGCTTCGGTGTCAAATTCTAACCAAGCGCCTCTGTTTGGAATAATTTTTGCGCCATGAACTTTTCTACCCTTAATATATGCTGTCTTAAAAAAAACACCCGCGGATCTAATCAACTGGGAAATAACTACTCTTTCCACTCCGTTGACAATAAATGTTCCGCGGGGAGTCATCAAAGGAATATCAGTAAGAAAAATCTCCTGTTCCTTTGTCTCGTTCGCTTTTTTGTTGACTAATTTTAATTTAACCTTAAGTGGCGCTTCGTATGATAAGCCATTCTTCTTCGCTTTGAGTTCATCACACTTAGGTTCATCTAAATAATACTCTTTGAAATACAAAGAAAGGTCCTTACCGCCGTAATCGACGATAGGAGACATTTCATCAGAAAGTTCTCTTAACCCCTTTTCAAAAAATAATTTGTAACTGTTGAGCTGTATCTCAACTAAGTTTGGAAGAGGATATTGTTTTTTGGGATAGTTCGAAAAATATTTAATCATGATAACGGAGGCTTTTACCCGATTAAAAATATATTAAAATATAGAAACTGACCCTAAAATAGGGCTTTTCCAGCTTTTTCTATACTAATTTAATTAAATTTAGAAGTCAAGTGCTTGTTTGATGGCTCTCACAATTCTTTGTGATGTGAGCCCGGCTTCTTTATGACTTATAACTTTGATATCCTTAACTAATTCTATTTTAAGTTTAGCAGATTTTAAAACCTTGTCAAGTGTTAATAACAATTTATCGGTCTCCGCCGTAATCTGACTGTAGGATTTATTATTATTTTTAACAATTATTTCGATCGGAGATCTTCCTCTCTCCCCCGCTTTCTGAATTTTAAATATTATTTGTGGCACGTTATTTTTTAAATAAATTATCGTTTTCTGCTATATCTCTTATTTTTTTAAATAAATCGGTTAAACTTTTGGAAAAATTATGCCTTGGTAATTGTCTTTGATTTAGAGCATCGATTGTATTGTGTCCATCTTCAACATCGTGCCAACCCAATTTAGTCGAGGTTCTGTGAATAACGGGATCCATGCGGTCAATTGATTTAACTATTTTGGCCTCGAGAGTTTCTTGTTTTTCACATTCCTCCCAAAGTGCCTTAAATTTTTCCGCATGTTCGTTGGGCAATAAATTAAATAATTCTGTCATTGCGTCTCTTTCTTTCTCTTCTTTATTGATGCGTGCGGTTGCGTCCCATGTTTTTGTGTCCCCCGTTTTAATTTCAGCCAAATCATGGATTAAAGACATAATAAAAATTTTCTCCCGATCTATTTTTATATTTAATTCTTTCTCCAGGTATGGCAACGCCAAAGCAACGGTCATTGCGACCGACCAAGTATGTTCTGCGTCATTTTCGAATCTTCCATCCAATTCAGGGGTCGCCCTGTAGACTTGATGCAATTCTCGAATCTTAAATAAAAACGGAATTAATTCTTCTATGTCTTTATAGTTCATATTTATTTCGTTTCATCTAAAATTATTTTTTCTTTAAATCCCCCACGTTTTTCAGCTTTTTCTGCACGGATTTTTTCTAGTTCTTCTTTGGCAACTCCAATATTATCGCCAAGCGCATAAATAACCTCTAAAATATCAGCCAACTCTTCGGCATTACTGTCTTTTAAAAATTCCCCAACTTCTTCTTGAAGTTTTTCTTTTAGCTTAATCTCGTATTCCTGATCGTCAGCAATATGCGTAATCAGCGTCTCGCCCTTCCCTCTTATTATTTCCGGTATTTTATCTCGGACAAGTTTATTGTATCGCATAAGATTTGTTTTGTCTGTGGATAACTCGCTATTGACTTACCTAATTAATTTATCTATACTAATAATGTCTTTCGGTTCTATCCATAGAACCGTTAGGGTTATACATCGTAGGGTCACCCTCTTAATTGAGGGTGACTTTCGTTTATATATTGTTATTTTGTGCGATGTTTTAAATCTTTACCCCAAAATTCATGTATATCTTTTAAATCAAAATAACCATCTCCGCCAGTTTTTAGTTCGTGAGAAATATTATCTTTTGACGAAAAAATATAGACCTTTTTACTAATATTTTTTAAATAATTCACCAATGCAAGAAAATCAGCATCCCCGCTAAAAAAGACGGCTATATTATATTTATCAATGTTATGCATCGCGTCAATTGTTATTTCCACATCCATATTTCCTTTTTCTATGATAGATTCTCCACTCTCGCCAATAACGGAAATTCTTTTTAACTCTTTTTTTCTCACAGTAAAACCAAGCCCCTTCTTAAGATAAGTAAAAAATTTATGCTTTCCATCCAAGTCATAATCTCTTGTTCCGGCTTTTGGATAGGCATCGTAATAAAAAATTTCAACCTTGTCTGCATTAAAATTTTTCCTAAAATAATCTTTAAGAGTTTTGTATTCAATAAACTTTTTAACCGACTTAACCGCATTCCAAACATTTGATGCATCTATAAATATATAAATTGTTTTATTTTGTTCGTTCATCTCTCTTTTATTATATAAATTTAAAACAGCGGGGTCAACCCAAAAAAATAAAAAAGGGGCCGAAGCCCCCGTTATTCGTTGTACATGTTATCGGGAGTAGAAACGGATTGGAATTCTTTCCACCCGCGGATGAGGGTTTCTATTTCCTCCAACCCGTAGTATTCTCTTGTCCTACAAAGAACATGGAGTATCGGTCCTCCGTCTTCGGGTCCTTGTTCTTTTTCCTCGTATGGAATTTTTGCCTCATCTAAGAGTTTTTTCGCCTTCTCGGTTTCTTCTCGTTCACCGCGAAACAAAAACGCAACACCAGTTTTCATCTTCTCCTCCTTGTTTAAAATTCAAACAAATAACTATAGTCTTTGCTCTTCCCGAATCTGACTTCTTTTGCCTTAATGGCTTTTTGCCTTCTGGCTCTTTTGACTTGTTTTGCCGTTGGCTTGGGCTGAACGTTCCTCCTTTTGCCGATTTGCTTGTTCGACTTGCCAAAGTTCAAGTTTTTCATGTCTCTCTCCTCTGATTAGATTGTAGCAAAAAGGGGTGAAATGTCAATTCAAAATAAAAAGAGAGGCTCGCGAAGCGAGCCCCATGATGTGCCGAAGTTTCTGGGTTTCAGAAATTTGACAAAGAACTGTTCCTGGTGAACCTTGTCTTTCCCGCCGAGGAAAGGATGAGAGCGATACCGGCGACGAAAAAGAATCCGCCGAACCACTTACTCAACACCACCAACACGACTCCGACCAGCAATGACTTGATATTCATCGCATCCTCCTTATTTGAACTATGTTGTAAGTATAGCACGTCCCTTGGAAAAAGTCAATACCAAATAAAAAACGGGACCCACGGGGGGCCCGAGATCATTTGGACAAAGAGTGCTTGGGTTCTACATTCTAAGCTCCGCATCCGTGTAAGTCGCCACGACATCCGACTTATTGTGTTTCTTCAGAAAATCCATATACTTGGTACGCGAAATATAGAGTCGTAAATAATTTTCTCTAACAGTGACAACACTTGAAAGCGAAATGCTCACAGATCCATCAATCGATATCGCCCAATCCGTGGTGCTTGTGACCTTATAGAACTGTGCCATTTCTACAAGATGGTTCATGCTAAAATCCGATATCCCTCGAAATTCAATGCTTACACTGACGTAGTATTTTTCGTTTAGATCAAATATGATTGTTGGGCCAAATTTGACCTGAACAATGGCGTCTTCTTTGATCTTTTTGACCAGTTGATTTAGCTTGCTCAACACTTCCGTCAAATCTTTAAACATCTCTTCCTTCCTTTTTTTTATTTAGATTTAAGGAGCTATGTGCCTCCTTGGTTAGATTGTAGCAAGACTAGACAAAAAGTCAAACAAATTAATAATTTATACTGTAAATAAAACGATCGTACAAAATACAGTATAAGAATAAAAAAGGGGCCGAAGCCCCTTAAAAGACTGTCCTCTCGTCAGGCAAAATGTCCTTGCCTAAAACGTGTCGACATGATAAATAAACTTTTGCAATTTATTTATCTATGCTATACTATGTACATAAAGGTCTTTTAATAAGCATAAGTAAAACAATTTTTATGGCGACAAAAAGAAAACCAAATGCAGCCTTCATGAAACCATTAAAAGTGAGCGAAGAACTTGCATTGGTCGTCGGAAAGGGTCCATTGCCAAGATCAGAAGTTGTTAAAAAGCTTTGGATATATATGAAGAAGAACAATCTTCAAGATCCAAAGGCAAAACGCAACATTATTGCTGATGCAAACTTGAAAGCTGTTTTCAAGGGAAAAGGAACCGTAGATATGTTTGAAATGACGAAACTTGTTTCAAAACACCTTTCCTAACACTCATTTTAAATTGTATACGATTTAAAAACAAAAATACCCCCTATAACCTATCGGTTCGGGGGGTTTTTGTTTATGCGCAAATTTTATTTTTCTCGTATCGCAATACTTTGAATAATCCCCAGCGCTACAAAATTAATCAATAAATTACTTCCACCATAAGAAACAAATGGCAAAGGAATTCCTGTGATTGGCAAAATTCCCAGATTCATACCAATATTCACAAATGTCTGAAAAGCTAAAACAATTGCCGTGCCAACACAAAACAATCTTGCAAAATTATTGTCAGCCCTAATCGCAATTTTAATAATTCTAAAAAACAACAGAAGATACAATATAAAAACAATTATCAAGCCAACAAATCCCCATTCTTCGCCGATAGATGCAAAAATAAAATCCGTATGTTGTTCGGGCAAGAAATTCAATTGTGATTGTGGCCCGTGTCCAAGCCCTCTGCCCCAAAATTGTCCCGAACCAATTGCAATCATTGATTGAATGCGATGGTAACCACTTCCTTGTGGGTCTAAGTAGGGATTAACAAAACTAGTAATTCTATCTTTTTGATATGGCCTTAAAACTCCAACCCAGGCAACGCCAAGCAAAATAACTCCAATTAAAAACAAAAGCAAAAGCTGTCTCAATTTAATTCCTGCAATTACCATAACTCCCAACCAAAGAAAAATCAGCACCATTGCTGAACCCATGTCCGGTTGAAGAAAAATGAGTCCCACAACTAGGGCGGTATAGATTCCAGAAATAATAATGTGTCGCAAACGATACAATTCAATGTGTCGGAGAGAAAAATATTGCGCAAAAATTAAGATCATTACAAGTTTTGCAATTTCAACTGGTTCAATGTTAATAAATCCCAAACTAAACCAACTTGCGGCCCCCCTAGATTTGCCCACAAATAAAACCGCAACCAGGAGAAAAACGCTAATAAAATAAAAAATCAGAAGTAATGTGGGATGGTTTCTAAAAAGTCGATAATCAATGAACGCAAGAATCAACATTAAAAAAAGACCAAGAATTATAAATCCGGCCTGTTTATAAAAATAACTTTTCTCGTGATAGAAAGAGGTACTATAGATCGACATCAATCCAATGGTTGCCAAAAGCAAAACCGATATAATCAGCACCCAGTCAAGTTTTTTCAAGAAATATAAAAACATATTAATTTAATATGTGCTCTGACCGTCTTGTGTTTTGATAAAATTTTCATCAAGGAAAATATTCGTATATGGTCTAACATCAAACGATTTTACCTCTTCAGAAATAATATATGGCCAAATCATCTCAAATCCCCTGCTTTCATTTCTTAAGAACGTATTCATTAAAGTTTTGCCAACCGCAATAATCTCATTTTGACCATTAAACAAAACGCCCACAACTTCAATCTTATCTAAATCGTAACTGGTTTTATTTTCAATCGAACCTACCAACAAACTAAAACCGTTTTCTAGTATCTGATATTCTGTTTTTCTGTTTCTAATGTCTAAATCGCTGAACTCTGATAATTTTTTCCAAATAATATTTGATAATTTGGTTTCGATTTTGGCAACTTGTTTTTCTGAAAAAAACTTTTGCTCAACGATATATTTTGTTTCTTGCGGTAAAATATAGGTTCTATTGGTTTTGGTGCCAATCAATTGGTCGCTTGCATCGTATAAATTAATTTGATAATCTGCTGATTCTACTGCCCAAACAATATTGGGATTTTTAATTTTCACAATCAAATCATAATTACTGTTTGTTGTGGAAATAAATTTTTCTAAAATAATTTGCAAATCGTCAATTTTTTGGCATTGTCCACACAATCCACCACAATCAATATCTTCTTCGTTTTGATTTTTGATTCCATCAGAACAAGTTGGTCCAGTCGGTCGATTAATAAAATAAATTCCAACAACAATAATCGCAATGATTACTAAATACACAATTCCGATTTTAAGTTGTTTTTTAGAATAATGACTCATTGATTATAGTATAACAAATTTTTAAAAAAACAAAAACCCCGCAGTTGCGGAGCTTTCATCTTATTTGCTAATTGTGATTATTATAGGAGGGTCACCTACTTTTGCGGTAATCCGCTATCATCGGCCCTGAAAGATTTCACTTCTGTGTTCGGAATGGGAACAGGTGGAGCACTCCAGGTATAGCTCCCTTATAATGGTTATAATTTTGAATCACAATTTTTCGATATCAACTAAAATAAATAAATCTAAATAACGTCCACAAATTGCCAGCCTAATTAAACAGGCAAATGATTTATTAGTACTTCTCGGCTCAATACCTCTCGGTACTTACACCTGAAGCCTATCAAGGTCGTAATCTTCAACCAATCTATGATACCTAATCTCGAGAAGGGTTTCACGCTTATATGCTTTCAGCGTTTATCCCTGCCAAACTTAGCTACCCAGCAGTGCCCTTGGCAGGACAGCTGGTACACCAGAGGTTTGTTCATCCCGGTCCTCTCGTCACGTTATCACATATCACTATGTGCGCAGACTATATCTTCACCCATTCCAATAATATCGGAATTAGGGTGGTGGCATGTTAGCTTAACATTGCTGTTAAACTCTGGCTGACCGAAGTCAAACCAAGTCGTTACGGGGTCAAACCTAAAATTTTCAACAAATCTTTTTTAGTTTTTTTGTGTTTAGTCGCATAATTATTATTTTGAATTGTCAAAATATAATTAATTAACTTATATAAATTGCTTTTAGACAAATTTATATTTTTCACAGCACATAAAAGATTTGTGGCGTCATACATTGCTTTTGCTTGAATTTTCTTGAATTTGATGAATGGAATTAAATTTTTCAAAATATTTTTGACTTGCTTATAACCATTTATTCTTAATTCTGTAATTCCATCTTTACGTTTTGAAATATAACCTATTTTCAGAACCTTTTGAATCCAGAACAATGGCTTAGCGTGTCTCGAATCTTGATAAAAACAGATTGTCAGCATAAATCTTGTTTTAGACTTACCATCTTTCCGTTTTTTAATTTGAAACATTAAACTTCCATCACCATCAAGAAATCCTGCAATATATGCGTAATTAATTTTAGATCGACTTCCCACGGTATTATCTTAATAATTATCTGGTCCTCAATTAAATTGTACCATTATCATCGGACCGATGCAATAATAGTTATCAACAGACCAAACATCATTAAGACTTCACCGTTATAAGCCACATTGTCAGTCCGAATTACTTCGGACAGTAGCAATATTCTTACTAGGGACAAAGTCTCTCAAGTATCTACGCCCACGACAGATAGGAGTCCAACCTGTCTCACGACGGTTTAAACCCAGCTCACGTACCTCTTTAATTGGCGAACAGCCAAACCCTTGGGACCTTCTCCAGCCCCAGGATGAGATGAGCCGACATCGAGGTGCCGAACAGACGCGTCGATATGGACTCTTAGCGTCTACCAGCCTGTTATCCCCAGGGTAGCTTTTATCCGATGATCTCCCCCGATTCTATTAACCAGGGTCGGTTCACTAGATTCTACTTTCGTAACTGCGCGACCTGTCAGTCTTGCAGTAAAGCTGACTTTTGCTCTTACACTATCGCTCCGATTTCCATCCGGAGCTAGTCAACCTTTAAACGCCTCCGTTACTCTTTAGGAGGCTAGCGCCCCACCAAAACTACCCACCTGGCACTGTTCCTCTTCATATAGAAGGGGTTAGTTTTAACAATTTCAAAGAACGGTGTTTCATTGTCGGATCCAGTCGCCCCGAGAGGCAACCTTCAAATCCTACCGTCTACGCTACGCATTAAAATCATTAAAACAATACCAAGATATAGTAAAGCTCCTGGGGTCTTTTCGTCTTGTCGCGGGTAGTCAGCATCTTCACTGACATTGCATTTTCACCGGGCTCTTCGTTGAGACAGTTTCCCAGTCGTTACACTTTTCCTGCAGGACATAACTTACATGCCAAGGAATTTCGGTACCTTAGGACGATTATAGTTATCGCCGACGTTCACTGGGGCTTCAAGCAGTGAGCATACATCTCGCAAAGCGAGACATACACCCCCACTATTAACCTTCCAGCACTGGTCAAGTGTCAGCCCCTATACATCCTCTTACGAGTTAGCAGGGACCTGTGTTTTTAGTAAACAGTCGCTAGGAATCTTTAGCTGCGTCCCCTAATCCCTTGCGGGTCGGGGAAGGCCTTATTGCGAACTTACGGCCGTTGTTTTGCCGAGTTCCTTAACGAAGGTTAACCCGTTCATCTTAGGCTCCTCGCCTCGCCCACCTGTGTCAGTTTAAGTACGGATTCTATATTTCTAACCATAGAAGTTTTTCTTGGAAGCTTGCTCATTAGAATAAATCCAACCGAAGTTGAACCTTTATACGTATCTTGAAGTATTCCAGACCGGATTTGCCTAATCTGGCTTCTTAATATATAAACAGAAATCCAATAATCTGCTCTAACTACTAAACTCCGTCACTCCATAGAAAAATACAGAAGGATCGGAATATTAACCGATTGAACATCAGCTACCCCTTTCGGGATTGCCTTAGATCCGCCTAACCCTTGGCTGATTTACATTGCCAAGGAAACCTCGGGCTTTCGATGGTCCGATTTCTCATCGGACTTGCGGTTACTCATACCAACATTCTCTCTTCTTTCAACTCCACCAACTCTCACGAATTAGCTTCACTGTTGAAAAAATGCTCCTCTACCACTTTCAAAAATTAATTTGAAAATCCGTGTCTTCGGTACTAAATTTGAGCCCCGTTACATTTTCAGCGCGTCTTGTCATAGCTCTCGATAAATCGAGAATAGAATGGTGAGTTGTTACACACTCTTTAAATGATGGCTACTTCTAAGCCAACATCCCATCTGTCAAAGACGAAACACTTCTTTTACCACTTAATTTAGTTTTGGGACCTTAGACGACGATCTGGGCTATTTCCCTTTTGACCATGGAGCTTAGCCCCCACAGTCTTACTCCCTTGCTATCTGCCTTAGTATTCGGAGTTTAATTTAGTGAGTAGGCTTGCGCCACCTCAACCAATTTAGTGCTCTACCCCTAAGGAGAAAAAACAAGAGGCTATGCCTAAACATATTTCGAGGAGAACCAGCTATTACCAGGTTCGATTAGCTTTTCACTCCAACCCACAACTCATCCCCCAGTATTGCACGGCTGGTGGGTCCGGACCTCCCTCTGATTTTCATCAGAGTTCATCCTGGCCATGGGTAGCTCACCTGGCTTCGGGTCTTACGCATACTGTTATAATTTCGCGCTATTAACACTCGGTTTCCCTATGCCTCCGTCCTATACGGACTTAGACAACAGTCTGCGGTAAACTCGTTGGTTCGTTCTGCAAAAAGCACGCCGTCATCCTAACCCCTTGCGGGTCGGACTCCGACTCTTTGTAAGTATATGATTTCAGGTACTATTTCAACGCCCTTATCGGGCTACTTTTCACCTTTCCCTCACGGTACTAGTTCACTATCGATCACTAGAAGTATTTAGCCTTTCCTAGATAGTTCAGGATGATTCCCGCTAGATTATATGTTATCGCGGTACTCAATATTCAATAATAGTAGTATAATAGGCTTTTCGTTTACAGGACTATTACCTTCTTTGGTAGAACTTTCCAGTTCCTTCAACTAAGGAAGTCTTAGTTTTGTATCCACTTTCCCGAGATTTCTCTCGACGTTATTATCTTACTACCCCCTAAATCCGAACCGCAAAGCGGTTCTAGGATCGGGTTTGGGCTGTTCCCTTTTCGCTCGCCACTACTTGGGGAATTACTTTTGTTTTCTATTCCTTCGGCTACTGAAATGTTTTACTTCGCCGAGTTCGCTTCCCGATTTCAATCGGGATAATTCCAGTTTATTGGAATTGAGTTTCCTCATTCGGAGATTCCCGGATCATAGGTTGCTACACACCTCCCCGAGACTTATCGCAGTTACGCCACGTCCTTCTTCGCCTTCTAGTGTCAAGGCATCCACCATATACCCTTACTAACCTGCTTAATTTAGCTGGCAATTTATAGACATTACTACTTAGACTTTAATTGCTTTTATTTTTAACCTTTTTTACTCGATAAAAAATGCTTTTTCTTTTATTGTTTTTTTTACTTGATGTCGAAACATATTCAGCCCTACACCTTTCGGTCGGGCTCCCGATCTCGCTTTGCGATACTTGGGGAGCCCTACACCTTTCGGTCGGGCTCCCGATCTCGCCTTGCGAGATTTAGGGGTTGTTAAGGTCTTCCGATTCTATGATTTAAAAAAACCGCTTTTGGCGGTCTGAGTAATACGAGGTATGAAAATACCAGGTTTTATCAACCGCTTGTTTTCATAAGTTGTTTTTGGTTTTTTCTCATAGTTCTTATATGTTGTTAGTTTATGCGAAAAAAAATAGCGTGTCAAGTGGTTGAGTATATTGTTTTCATGTGAGGGGTCAAGCCCTTTAATTTATTTTATGTTATCTTTTCTTTTTCTTTTCGGTTTTTATGAATTTATGTTTCTTTAAAAAATTCAAAATTGGTGCACCACACTTTTCGCACAATTCGGCTTTTGGAAAAAATCCCAAACCAGCGATTATCGGTTCTTCAGAAATTTTCTTTTTGCATAAATCGCATTTTGTTTCTCGCATATAGACAAATTATATTCTCGTAAAATAGTCGTGTCAATCGTTTCCGATAATAGAAAATACCCGAGGTCTGACCTCGGGTATCTCTGTCTTTGCGACCAATCAAAGGGGCCAGAAACGGATGTTTCTGGCCCCTTGATATCTACTCCATATTCGGAGGTTCCACCTCCGAATTTTTATTTACCCTGAATTTTTACCTGCCTACCGGCAGGCAGGTCGAAGGGTTATTTTTCCGTTAAATCGTCTTTCAGTTTTTCAAGAGTTTTTTCTGCCATATTCTTGCCACCCAAACCGAATGCCAATCCACCGGCAATTGCCAACATTATAATGATCCAAGAAACAATTGTTTCAATTAACTTCGTAGTAATTCTTAACTGCGTTAAAGCAATCACGAAACCAAAAATCAAAATTGCCCATCTTGCAATTCCTGCAATTACTGAAGACGAATGCAATCCTGCGGCATCAGCGCTTGCCTTAATAATCTTGTGCATAAATCTTGCAATAAGAACCGTCACCAACAAAACAACCGCAGAAATTATTACCACGGGAATAAAAGCAAGAATTTTCCCCAAAAAGAACCTTAATTCTTCAAGTCCTAAAATATCAACTGCGGTCATCAAAAACACAATAATCAAAAACCATTTTACAAGTTCTTCAAAAAACTTGGCTGAATCTAATTTAATTTTTGTTTTTGACAATGCCTTTCCAAAACCAATTTTTTCTAAAAGCGAATCTAACTTTATTGCTTTTACTAATTTATTGATTAATTTGCCAACGAAAATGGCAATTAACCAACCAACAATAAAAACAATCAACGCCGCGATAAGGGTTGGAAGAAATCCAATAAAACTCCCCCAAACCTCTTTCAACGAACTCAATAAAATTTCGATCATATTTTTTTTGAACATTTCCGCCCAAGGCGGATAAAATTATTTAATTAGCCCCTCCAAAACAAATTATAGCACATATTGAATTGTCAAACCAACAAAAATACTGATGCCCAAAAGCAACGCCAAAACTTTAAATGCATTTCTTTTGTTTTTTTCTTCCTTAAATAAAATTAATATTCCCAATCCCCCACCCGCACAGAGCCCAGCAATCATTGAGCCGAAAGTAATCACGTCTTTTAAATATAGTTGTGCAATCAAAACTGACGATGCACAATTAGGAATTAATCCGATTATCGCTGCTAAAAATGGCTGTAAAAATTTTTGATTCGAAAAGAATTTATAAAATGTTTCTTCACCTATCAAAAAAATAAAAATGCCGATTAAAAGTGAAGCACAAAATATAAAAAGGAAAATTTTTAATGTATGGATTAAGGGATGAAAAAATATTTCTTTGGGATTAAATTTTTTAGAAACAGAATTGGGCATATGTCCACAACAAGATTTTTCTTCAATTACTGATTCATGGTGATGGGTTTTGTCGTCTGTTCCGTGTTTATAGTTTTCAATATGGGTTAAAACATTGTTTTTGTTTTTTTTAAAAATAAAATCAACAAAATATCCGGCAATTAAAGCGATCACAATTTTTATTAAAATTAATGGCAAAATCATTTTCGCTTTTTCTGGTTGCGACAAAATCACAGGAATTGCTTCGTCAGATGTTGAGAGATAAACCGCTAACAACGTTCCAATTGTAACCAATCTCTGGTTATATAGCGCAGTAGCAATAACTGAAAAACCGCACTGCGGAAAACTACCAACAATTGAACCAATCGCTGGACCGGATTTTCCTGCGCTCTGCATTTTTTCTCTGATTTTGTTTCCAAATTTATATTCAATCAATTCAATCGCAACATAAATCACAAAAAGCAACGGAATCATTTTCGCGCTATCAATCAACGCATCCAAAAACACTTTTAACATATAATTTATACTATACATTATTAATTTTTTTGTAAAATAAAAACATTGAATAAAATTAATAATTTCTAAAATACTGTATTTTGAACGATCGTTCAATTTACAGTATTTTTATTTTACCCGAAAAAACTTGACAAATTTTGTGTATATGCTATGATTACATATGTTAGCGTGGTGTTGATGCGAATCGACCCACTATCTCGTACGTTGGAGGATAAAATGTTTACTAGTATGCTCGTGGCTGTCGTCATCAGTTTTATTTTGGTGGTAATTGGCGCAGCGGAAAACAGGAACGAAGGGCATCTTTCCAGGCAACTTTTTAGCTCTTTTCTGGCCATCATCACGCTTATCTTTAGTATCGGACTCAATATCGTCAAAGCCATCGAACAACTGGCCAAGTAGATAACGAACGGCCGGAGCGTGGGGAGACAAAACAACGAACAATCGTTGTTGCGTCTCCCCTCTTTTTTTTATCCCGACCCTACATCGGGATTTTGTCTAAAAAATATTATAATGATAGAATTAAATATGCCCCGTAGTGAATTTTCCACTACTGCGGAGCAGTAAAATAAAAATAAGTGGAAAATCTACTACAGGGTATGCTTAATTACAAAGAATATTTCAAAAACAAAAAAATCATCATCATGGGACTTGGGCTACTTGGCCGAGGAATTAATGTTGCGAAATTTTTGGCCAAACACGATGCCAATCTTTTAATTACTGATTTAAAAACCGAACAACAACTTGCTTCTTCTCTAAAACAACTCAAAAAATTTAAAAACATAAAATATATTTTAGGCCAGCATCGCATTGAAGATTTTCAACAGGCCGACACATTGATTAAAGCCGCAGGAGTTCCCTTTGATTCTATTTATCTGGCAGAAGCAAGAAAAAACAGCATTCCCATTGAAATGGATGCTTCTCTGTTTACCAAATTTACTAAAGCTAAAATTATTGGCATCACTGGCACGCGCGGAAAATCAACGGTCACAAAAATGATTTATCATGGTTTAAAAAAATATTATAAAAAAGGAAATGTATTTTTGGGTGGAAATATTCGTGGACTTGCCACGCTTCCTTTGCTGGAAAAAGTTAAGGATAACGATGTCGTTGTCTTGGAGCTCGACTCTTGGCAATTACAAGGTTTTGGTGAATCAAAAATCAGTCCACACATTGCTGTTTTCACAACCTTTATGAATGATCATATGAATTATTATAAAAATGATATGCAAAGATATTTTGATGACAAGGCGGAAATTTTTAAATACCAAACAGAAAATGATTTTTTAATTATCAGTGAACAAGCGATGGTGCAAATAAAAAAGAGGTCCCGCCAAGGCGGGATAAATCCCAAGATTATTGTTGTTAATGAAGATACAATTAGAAATTTCAAAACAAAATTAATTGGCGAACACAACAAGACAAACATTGCCTTAGCTGTTGAAGTTTTAAAATTAATGAAATTAAATCAAAAACAAATCAAACAAGCAATTGCTACCTATCCTGGCGAACCTGGACGATTACAAATGATTTTAAAGAAGAACGGAATTACTTATTATAACGATTCTAATGCCACAACTCCTGACGCCTGTATTGCCGCACTAAATTCTTTATATAAAAACAAGAAAAATATTGTTTTAATTTGTGGAGGGGCAAATAAAGAATTAAACTTCAACGACATGTTAGAAGTCACAACAAACACAACTAAAAATGTTGTATTCATAAAAGGCACAGCGACTGATAAGATTTTAAGCGTTTTGCCTAAAGATTTTCCCGAATATATTGTCGTTGACTCAATGCAATTAGCGATTAAAGAAGCGAGAAAATTTACAAAAAAAGGAGACATTATTTTATTGTCTCCCGGCGCAGCATCGTTTGGTGTTTTCAAAAATGAATACGACCGCAGTGATCAATTCGTAAAATACGTAAAGAAATAGTATTTCTCTTTTTACGCGGCCGTACAAAAAGAGAAACAAGTCAATTTTAGAATAAAAAAATACGGACGAGGGTTGGCCCCCGTCCGTTTCGTATTCCACGTCAGACCTTCCCTCCGTGCCGTTTAATGGCCCCCTTGAGATCCTTGATTAGTTCATCAATGGCAAGACTTCGAAGAAGTCTTTTGATCCCTGCTCTTCTCCCTAATTTTTTAATTTGTTCGTTGATTTCAACAAGCTCTTGCTGTAAAATCGGAAGAAGGCCCTGAGCATGCCCAATAAAATCGAGTTCTACCCCAGTCACCGCCCTCGTTGCCTTTAGTGAATTGTATTTCACAATCATCCTCCTTACAAAAAGTAACCTTAAAGGTTCTGGTTACAAGATAACAAGTAATTGTATTGTTGTCAATAATTTTGTTTTATTAATTTAAAATGATAAGATTTAAACATGCTAGATCATGTTAAAAAAATACATTTTATTGGAGTTGGGGGCGTGGGAGTTTCGGCGATTGCCAGAATGGCACGACTTAAAGGAATAAAAGTTACTGGCTCCGATGTTTCGATGAATAAAATGGCCGAAAGAATTCAAACCATCCACGGCAAAATTTTTATTGGCCATAAACGCGAAAATTTACCACAGGACGCAGATATGGTTGTTTACTCCCCCGCTATAACCGAAGACAATCCGGAGATGATTTACGCTAAAGAATTAAACATTCCCACATATTCATATCCAGAAATTTTAGGAATGATTTCTAAAAATATGTTTACAATTGCGGTTTCCGGAACTCACGGCAAAACAACCACCACCTGCATGATTGCCGAATTAATGATTTATGGAAATTTAGACCCCACAGTTGTTGTTGGCGGTCTTTTACAAAAACAAGAAGATAATTTTGTTTTAGGAAGTAGTAAATATTTTATTGTTGAAGCTTGCGAATACAAAGAATCGTTTTTAAACTTAACTCCCAATATTTTAATTATTTTAAATATTGATAATGATCATTTAGATTATTATGGCACCATTGAAAATGTAAAAACTGCGTTCAAAAAAATGGTAGAAAAAGTTCCTGAAGACGGATATATTATCTACAATGGCGACGATCAAAACATTTTAGATGTTTTAAAAAATTCTAATACAAAGATCAAAAAAATCAATTATTTACAAGAAACCGCAAATATTAAATTGTCAGTTCCCGGCGAACACAATTTTAAAAATGCGCAAGCCGCGCTAAGCGCGGCTAAATTAATTGGACTTGAAGAAAAAACTGCCTTAAAAATTCTGAAAGATTATACTGGTACCTGGCGCAGATTTGATTTTATGGGAAACACCAAAAAAGGTGCTCTAATTTATAATGATTATGGTCATCATCCCACAGAAATTAAAGCAACCATAAAGGCAACGAAAGAACAATATCCAAATAATAAATTATTTGTTATTTTCCAACCACACCTATATTCGCGCACAAAGCTTTTATTAAATGATTTTGCAACCGCTTTTGATTTAGCAGACGAAGTGATTGTCACCGATATTTATGGTTCGCGAGAAAAAGACGATCACACAATTCACGCCAAAGATCTGGTTGAGAAAATCCGCCTCCTCGGCGGACAAGTAAAAAACATTCAATATATAAGTACTTTCGATGACATCAAAAAATATTTAGAACTCAAGGCGAAAAAAGACGACATCATCCTCCTCCAAGGCGCTGGAGATGTTTACAAAATCGGAGAAGAAATCTTACGAGGCTAAACCTCGTAAGATTTATGATGAAAAAAATAAAGATGCCCCACACAGACGAATCTGTATGGGGCGAAAAATTCTACTTGCCGAAGATACGAAAAACGAAGGAATAGTCGGGAGACCAATAAATGCCAGGATCGGCATGGTTGCCGTCAATACACAGCATGCCGATACTGCTAACCAATTCATAAATCCAGATACGACCGTCCGAACCGCAAATCGGCTCAACAACCACATAAAGACATTCTCCGTCGGGTTGTTCGGTATAAGCCTGGCGTAGGGCCGGGGCATCATCTGAATTGCAGGGTTCTCCACCGAACTCCCTGATTCGGGCGATAAGTTCAGTTGTCCCAAACAACTCCGTAAAGCCCAGTTCGGCTCCAGTCGCCCTGGCAAAGCTTACGAGGGACCGGTCTTGGAATTTCTTGGTTTTACTCAAGAGGTCCCTGATTACCAGGCCCATTCGGAAACCGGCACCAGACAGAACTTCAATCCAAACTTCAGTTGACTGATAGGCGCCGACGACGATAGTTTTCCACCTCGGGAAAAGACTCGCTCGCCCATCTTCCACGGCTTCAATAAAAGAATTGCGGAAAAATTCTCCGACTTTTTTCGCCAATTCTTTCTTGTGGCCGATTCCGTAACTGGCCTGGGTAAAGGTCAGATTCGCGGGAATGGCCTGCGCCAGAGCCGAGATCAAATCCTTGATTTGACCCGGTGTCGCGAGACGGACAGTTCCACGATTTTTCATGGACAGTTCCTCCTCTTTGCTCAGACAAAAATGTCTGGCACGGAACCAATACGGCGTGGCCCCGCCAAAGGCGTGGGTTCGCCATATTGGATATTTGCAGGTAGAATCTATTTATCTGTTTAGAGAACAATTTAATCTTATTACATTATACGCCTAAACAAAAAATCTGTCAACGTATGCAGATTTTTATATTTTCCAAAGCGCGGGAGATGTTTATAAAATCGGAGAGGAAATCTTACGAGGTTAAACCTCGTAAGATTATGAGCATAAAAAAAGAGGCCTTTGCCTCTTTTTTTATATTCTATTTTAGTTCCACTCTCGTAAATTTTGTAGCTGTACTCTTTTGCGGAGCAAATCATCTCCTTCTTTTTTGCACGCCACAACATCGCCAGACTTAAAATCAAAATCAATAATTTCCCACCCACTTTCTATTTCTCCAGAAGATCGTTTAATTTTTACATCGTTAAGTGCGCCAGATTTCATACCCTCTTCAATTTTAAATGGATCTAAAAATTTTCTAACATTCTCAGAATCGGGAACTTTTGAAAATTCTATTGATTCGTGTGTCATGTTTTTATTGTTAATTATTACAATGGACCTGGGGAGAATCGAACTCCCGTCCCCCGAATGCAAATCGGGAGCTCTACCACTAAGCTACAGGCCCGATAAAAATGGGCGTACATGGACTCGAACCATGGACCTCGTCATTATCAGTGACGCGCTCTAGCCAACTGAGCTATACGCCCCCTAAACCCAAAATAATTTGGGTCGGGCCGAACCCAAAATGAGACTCTGTCTCATTGGGTTATAGGCCTCATTCTAAATTATGCCTTACCTAAAATTCTAAACATTCCAGTTCCACAAACTGGGCAAACACCTTTCAAGGCGCGCCTTTCACCTCCCTTGCCTTTCATTCTAACTTCTTTTGCGTCTTTCATTTCTTGCTTTGCCCTACACTTAACGCAATAAGCAATTTGAGCAACAGGATTGTCGGTTATTATATCCGCCATAATATTTTATTCACTATTAATTATTATCAAAATACTATTTATATTATACAGCTAAAATAATAATAAACGCAAGCATATAATAAAAAAACGAGATTAAATCTCGTTTTTTTATTATCAAATCTTTTATGGTTCTCCCGATACTTACTGTTTGTTTAGTACAAACAATTAAAAAACTTTTTTGCTTTATCCTGCAATGCAAGATAATCGACTTTACCTAGAAATTTTATCAACTAAGTAAAAATATTGTCCATCCACAGGTTCCCCTACGGATGCCTTGTTATGACTTCACCCTAGTCACCGAATTTACCTTAGGACCACGAATCGTGGCACGTCAGGTACTCCCGGCTTCTCTGGTGTGACAGGCGGTGAGTACAAAGCTTGAGAACGTATTCACCGCAGCGTAGCTGATCTGCGATTACTAGCGATTCCAACTTCATGGGGTCGAATTGCAGACCCCAATCCGAACTGGGACCGAGTTTGATGGGATTGGCTCCATCTTACGATTTGGCGACCCATTGTCTCGGCCATTGTAGCGCCTGTGTTGCCCAGGGTATCAAAGGGCCATGCTGATTTGGCGTCATCCCTACCTTCCTCCTCGTATCACGAGGCAGTCTCGTCTGACACTTATAACAGACGACAGGGGTTGCGCTTGTTACCCGAATTAACGGAGCAACTCACGCCACAAGCTGACGACAACCATGCAGCACCTGTTCTAGTGTCCTTGTAGAAGACCCGACTTTCATCAGGTTTTCACTAGAATTTCAAACCCTGGTAAGGTTCTTCGCTTACCGTCGAATTAAACCAGACGCTCCACCGCTTGTGCAAGCTCCCGTCTATTCCTTTGAGTTTTAGTCTTGCGACCGTACTTCCCAGGCGGAATACTTAACGCGTTAGCTTCGTCACCTGAAGGGTCGATACTTCAGACAACTAGTATTCATAGTTTAGGGCGTGGACTACAAGGGTATCTAATCCTTTTTGCTCCCCACGCTTTCGTCTCTCAGGGTCAGAAATGCACCAGCCAAATGCCTTCGCCTTTGGTATTCCCTAAGGTATCAACGGATTTCACCCCTACTCCTTAAGTTCCATCAGCCTCTCACACTCTCTAGTCTGACCGTTTCCCCTGCAGCTCCGATGTTGAGCATCGAAATTTAACAGAAGACGTATCAAACACCCTACAGACGCTTTACGCCCAGTAATTCCGGACAACGCTTGGGGTACTCGTATTACCGCTGCTGCTGGCACGAGTTTAGCAACCCCTTATTCCTAGAGTACACTCAAAAATTGCTCCTCTAGAAAAGAACTTTACATCCCGAAGGACTTCTTCATTCACGCGGCGTCGCTCCATCAGACTTTCGTCCATTGTGGAAGATTCTCGACTGCAGCCTCCCGTAGGAGTAGGGCCCGTATCTCAGTGCCATCGTTGGGGAACACGCTCTCACGCCCCCTACCCGTCATAGCCTTGGTGAGCCATTACCTCACCAACTAGCTGATAGGGCGCAGGCCACTCTCTCACCATCTTATCTTGCGATAAGACTTTACTCTTTCGAGACCATCGGAAATTATCTTGCCTTTCGGCAAGTTATGTCCGAGTCAGAGGGATGTACCTACGTCTTACTAACTCGTTCGCCATGGGTCTAAACCCATTCGACTTGCATGCCTAATCCACGCCGCCAGCGTTCGTCCTGAGCTAGGATCAAACTCTCAATAAAGATTCAGAAGTAGATTGGCCGAAACGGCCTGCCTACTTCTGATTGTATCAGGATAACCATAAAAGATTCGATTTGATCTAACAAACTCACACAAACTACTGTAAATTACATAAAAACATATTAGAATATTGTGTACATGTTTTTCTGATTAAAAAACAGAGCTCAATTTTTGAACTACGTTCCAAAACTAAACTCTGTTTTAAAGTACGCTTATTGTTATCGCTCTTTTACATAAAAATTTAATTAATGATTATGTACTATCCATTATACTCGATTTAAATCGGGTGTCAAGGGTTTTTATTCTAGTGCCCCATACAATACGATAGCGTGGGCAATTGAAACTTTTAATGTTGGATATTCTCCAATTCCCTTTATTGGCGTTCCTAGATGATGATCTGTTTTATTATAGACAGATCCCTTCATCGGAATAATTATTTTCTCGTCACAAAGTTCAATTATTTCATCGGGCAATCCAGTCCTTTCGTTACCAAATAATATCAAATCGTTTTCTTCAAAATTAAAGTCTTTTAATTTTGTTGATTTGTCAGATATTAGAGTGGCTATTTTTCTGCCATTATATTTTTTTAGAAAATCATTTATGTCTGAATTCAAAATTTTAAATTCCTTCAGGCTTGCGATATTACAAGAAAAATTTTCAATTTCATCTTTCTCTTTGTCTAAAATATTTCTTGGATCGTAAAAATATAAATCGCTGGTTCCTTCTCCGAGAACATGCGATGTACGTATAATCTCACCAATATTTGACGGATATGTCACATCGTAAATCAATGTATTGATTTTCATAAATCTATTTTCCCCTCCACTCGTTTATTATAGCTATTCAGCAGGAGAATGTTCTATGACTTGCCTCATTTCGTAATACTCAAAAGGGATCATACGAACATTTTCTAATTTGAATTCTTTTAACCATTTTTGCACTTCTTCAATCTTTGATTTTGGAACTTGAATTTCTTTTATTCTTTCTTTTTCAATCACGCTATCACTTACAAGTTCTCTTACTTTGTCGTGCATGCGCTCAGACTTATCTTTTAACTCAAGCTTTTCACTTTCGATGGTTATAAAACAAGGAAATTGATTATCGATTTCTTTGCGCTCTTGTTCTGAAAGATTATTGTAATTATCAACCTTGCCCTGTAAAATATCTCTTATTTTTCTAATTTCATCGTAAACCCAAGAATCTTCTTGCCTATTTTCAAGTAATCTTTGCGTAATTTCTCTGGTTTTACATATTGGCAACCTTTCCCCTCTCGGCGCAAAATAATGACGAAAACTTTCTAATAAATTATTTTCTCTTAAAATTTCTTCGACTTGGTCAGCGTCTTTTATTTTTTGGTCCAACAATAGATTCAGTTTTTCAATTTTATTTTTTACAAAATCAACATCAAAAACATTTGCACCCTCTCTGCTTCGATCGATTAATTTTTGTTCGAAATCTTTAATTAATTCTTGTTTAGAAATCTCTACGGCCTGAGTTAAATTTGGTTCCTTGGTTTTAATTAACAAATCAATTTCTCCCTTCAACCTTAATTCCGTAGCAGTGTCCGTGCCTCCATAAACTTCGTTTAATATTCGAGTCAATCTTTTATCTAGAAATTTATCGGAATTAAATTGAAGTTGTGATCCTTTTGTTGCCAATAGAGCGTACCAATGGCCAATCATTTCGCCAGTTTCATCTTCGGTTGTAAGAGATATCGGATTAACTTCTTCTTTTTCGGCATTAGTGTGGTGAGTAACTTTTTCTCCATGCAATAATTCTCCGCCTCTTTGCGGAACAAATCCTTGTTCGATTATTCTTTTTAATGCAAAAGATCCTGTGCCATGGACCAACGGTTCGTTTACTTCCAACTTTTTGTCTTTTTCGTTTTCTATGTATTCTGGTAAAAGTTCTTGAAATTTTGGGTCATCACAAACTGATTTTAATTTTTCCAATTTCAAATCTGCCTTATTTTCGTTTTCTTTTTTGTTTACTTCCGCTGGTTTCTGTTGTGGAATTTCTTCGAATCTATTCATGAATTTATTTTCCCCTCCACTCATTTATTTTTTTGTGATCGCCATTTGAATCAGTTTATCAACTAATTCTGTTTGGGGAATCTTGCTTATTTCCCAAAGTTTGGGATACATACTAATCTTTGTAAAACCAGGGATGGTATTAATTTCATTAAAAATATAATCTCCGTTTTCTTTAACAAATCCGTCCACCCGTGCCATTCCTCTGCATTCTAATAATTTAAAAATCTTGATTGCTGTTTCTTGAACTTTTTGCACTATTTCTTTAGATAAGTCTGCTGGAGCTTTTAATTGTGCATTATTTTCGTCTAAATATTTTGCCTCATAAGAATAAAATCCTCGACTTACTATAATTTCTCCCGACAAAGAGGCAATTGGATTTTCAACACCCAAAACCGAACATTCAATTTCTCTGCCAATGATCATCTCTTCGCACATAATTCTGTCGCACAATTTAAAAACTTCATTTATTTTTTCATGAAAATCTTTTTCATTTTCTATTTTATGAACGCCCACTGACGAACCAAGGTTGGTTGGTTTAATGAAAAACGGCAATTTTAATCGAGAAACAATGTCAGAAAAATCAATTTTTTCTTTTTCCGATACATCGAAAACTAAAAATTTTGCTGTTTTGACTCCCGAATTTTCTAATAATCTTTTGGCGATGTCTTTGTTCATCCCGATTGAAGACCCCAAAACTCCAGTGCCAACATAGGGAATGCTTGCCATTTCGAAAAGACCTTGGATTGTTCCGTCTTCTCCAAAACTGCCATGCAGAACAGGGAACGCAACGTCTATTTTTATTTTTAAATTTTTATCTGCAACTCCAACGAGTTCTTGTTTTGACCCAAAAGAAAAAGTTATAGGCACGCCATTTGAATTTAGATGTACTTTTTTAGGATCATCTTCATTTAAAATAAAACCTTCTCCGTCGTAAAAAAGAAATTCGCCATTTTTATTTATGCCAATAGGAATTATATTGTATTTATTTTTATCAATGACATTTATAATATTTTTCGCTGAAATAAGCGATATTTCATGCTCTACTGATTTCCCGCCGAAAAAAATTCCAACATTTATTTTTTCCATATTATGTTTTAATAACTATAAATTTTTTCTTTGCTAATTTTTTGTGTTGTTCGTCAATGCTTTCTTTCGAATCTTTTTTAATACAACTACATCTTTTACAAATAGGTGGTCTTTTTTCGTAATCTCGGCATTTTCCCGTTGATTTATCTAATTTTAAACAGTCGTAAGATTTTAGTTTTGTTATATCGATTTCGTCTTCTGGAATTAATAGTTCTGGCCATTCCTTCCAAATTTTATTACCATTTTCGTCGACGGGTATTTCATCATCCTGAAAAAATCTGTCTACCTTTACCGGATCGCAACAAGCAGAACACTTTTTTTCAATACACGGAGCGGGATTATTTTCGTTCTTCTGTATTTTTCTCTTACTTTTTTCTATGGATTCCATATATATGTATTATAACATTTATTTTCCCTTTCTCCACTCGTTTATTTTTTTGTGATCGCCGGACAACAAAACTTCTGGGACCCTCCAGGTTTCGGGATTTACCCGCTTGAATTTTCTCTTTGGAGAAAATTTGTGCGGGCGGGTGTAAACAGGATAACTACCTTTAATTTCTTCGAGTGATTCGTGTTTTCCTAAAACGCCAGGAATCAGGCGACTCACCGCGTCCACGACAATCATTGCCGGAATTTCTCCGCCAGTTAAAACATAGTCCCCGATTGAAACTTCTTCATCAGCAATATACTTTGCCACTCTTTCGTCGACTCCTTCGTATCGTCCACAAATCATAATTAAATTATCTAATTTTGAAAATCTTTTCGCCATCGCCTGGTCAAACTTTTTCCCACGAGTGGAAAAGAGAATAATCTTGGTATTCTTTCCCGCAGAGCGGGATCCCGCTACGCGGGACAACTTTTTAATTGCTTTAAATATTGGTTCCACCATCATTACCATTCCCGGCCCACCACCGTAAGGATGGTCATCAACGGTATTTCTTTTATCGTCCGTATAATCTCTTAAATTATGAATTTTAATATTCACCAATTTCTTCCTAGACCCGTCCGGTCGGACTAGGGTTTCCTGCGCACGCTTAATAATGCTCTCGTTAAAATAGCTTTGAAATATATCTGGAAAGATTGTGATTATGTTGAACTTCATAAATACATCATGCCACAAATTAACCCAGAGAACAAGATATCTTGCGAATCTTACGAGGTTCGACCTCGTAAGATTGAGATGTCCGAGGTCTGACCTCGGCACATTGCCTAGGGCAAACCCCGCTAAAAGGCGGGGTAAACTAAAAACCGCGCTATAAATAGCGCGGTTTTTGACAAGCATTGCCCCGCTACTGCGGGGTTCGACTATAATATTAAATCTTTAAATCGTCGACTACGCTGTCAACATCTCTGACTGTGGCGGGTTCTACGATTCTTCTGCCACCTTCTGGTTCTTCGATTTTAAGGTTGACACGAGCATTGTTCTTGGCGCCAACTATTCTCAATAAAGTTCGAATAGCTCTTGCGGTTGAACCTCCACGACCGATTAAAGCTCCCATATCTTCTGGGTTAACTTTCAAGGTCAAGAGTACGCCCATTTCATCAACATTTCTTTCAATCTTAACGTCTTTAGGATTGTTAACAATTCCATCGACTATTGATTCAAGAAATTCCTGATCTTTTGGCTTTGACATGTTTTTGAATATTATCTGATTACTGCTTTTCTAACAACCGACCTTTTACTAACTATATTACAATTTTATGACGTTTTTGTTTCCGTGTCAACTCCGACCTCTTCGAGCGTCGGAGCCACTTTGAGTTCCTCCTTGGGAACTTTCGTGGTTTCTTCAACTTTTTCGGTCGATGCATCTATAGATGCATCTATTTTCTTAACGGGTTTTTCTGTTTCTCCGGCGGGTTTTTTCTTCGGCTTCCATGCTTTCACTTTTGGTTTATCGATAATTTTTTCATCAACCAACATATTGTGCATCGTATCTGAACATTGTGCGCCTTTTGAAATCCAATGTAAGATTCTTTCTTTATTTAAACTTTTTTGTTTTTGAATTTTATTATACGAACCCAATAATTCAAGAAACTTTCCTTGTGGTCTAAATGTGTGCTCAACCAAAACAACCCGAAACGACGGGCTATTCTTTTTTCCAACTTTTTGTAATCGTATTTTTAACATGAATTTAAATATATCAAAGAATAATTTTTTTGTCTACTCCCAACACTTTTTCTTTAATGCCTTTCTTGCTGCGTCTTCTTGTGCTACTTGCTTTGAAGGACCATCGCCTTCAGCAATTAAACTGTCTCCCAAATAAACCCCAACAACAAATTTCTTGCAATGATCGGGACCCTCTTCGCTTCTTACTTTGTAACTCGGAGTAACTCCCATTTTTCCCTGTGCTTGTTCTTGAAAATAACTTTTTGGGTCAACATAAAGTTTTTCCTCTAAAACTCTTTTTAATTCACAGATTATGTTTTTCTCAATAAAATCTTCTGCTTTGTTGTATCCCTTGTCTAAATAAATTGCCCCAATTATCGCCTCTAATGTGTTTGCTAAAATAAATTGTCTTGCACGACCATTATCTTGCGACTCCCCTTTTGATAAAATCAAATAATCATTAAACCCCAATCTAAACGCAACCTCGGAAAGCATTTTTGAATTTACCAGTGCCGCTCTCCAAGAAGTTAAATCCCCTTCTGGATTTTTCGGATATTTATTAAAAAGATAATTCGTCACAACCAACTCCATTACCGCATCACCCAAAAATTCCAATCTTTCGTTTTGCTCTAATTTACAGCCCGGATTTTCATTCAAATAAGAGCGGTGCACGAATGCCTGCTCTAATAATTTCTTATTCTTAAATTTTATTTTAAGATTTTTTTCTAATTTTTCGAAATCTTTATTTATCATTGGTTTTCGGTTTTCTCCATTTCTCTAAAAATTGTTCCCAAAACGCCATTTACAAACCTACCCGAACTTTCTCCACCATAACCCTTGGCTAGTTCAATTGCTTCGTTGATTGCAACTTTTGGCGGAACTTGTTGTTTATCTCCGAATAATAATTCGTAAATTCCAATTCTTAAAACGTTTCTATCAACAATTGTAATTTGAGCTAACGGCCATTCTGGCGCTGATTTAATAATAATTTCATCAATTTGTGCCTGGTGTTTTAAAACCCCGTGCGCCAAATCATCAATAAAAGCATCTTCATTAACGCCCGAACCAAACTCTTCAGCATTTCTTTTTAATGCTTCATCAATATTAATCTCTTTTTTTTCTTTGTTAAAATCTATCTCGTAAAGAGACTGTAAAACTATTGATCTTGCAATGTGTCTTGATGACATAAATTACTTTTTAGACATTTTCTCTAAATCTAATGCCTGCCTGCCGGTAGGCAGGGCTTTGTCTTCTTTAGCGTCGTGTTCATGTTCTTTTAATTCTTTTTCTTTTTTCTTTTTGTCTTTTTTCTCTAATTTGGCAAGAACATCAATTTCTTCTTTTCCATTATAGAAACCACAAAAAGCACAAACATGGTGCGGCAGAATCGTTTCTCCACATTTCGGGCAATTCGAAAGAGTTCTCTTCTTCAATTTAAGATGAGATCTTCGTCTGTTTCTTCTCGATTTAGTGTGTCTTTGTTTTGGTATTGGCATATTGGTTTTATGATATCAGAAAAAATAAATTAATGCAAATTTTAAAAAAATAAACGGGACATCCTTTCGAATGTCCCGTCGAGTCTAGCGAACAGAAGCGCATTCCTTTGCGCCGGATTGGGCCTGCTTCGCACAAACTCTATCAACTAGAAACAATGGGTACAAACGGACCGTCAGGTCTCATTCGTTTGTCTGGCCCAAAGGAGGCATAAGTCTTCCCATCGTTTCAATTGAGTCAAAATTAAAGATCGATTCTCTTAATGTTTATCATTATAGCACGTCCACAAATCCTGTCTGAGTTTTTTTGGGTTGTTTTTTGTGTTTCCCTTTTTTCACGGCCGTACAAAAAGAGAGACATACGGAGAACAGTTCTCCGTATGTCTAATGCAAACTCCATATCAAATTTTTAACAAAATTGCTATGGGGTAAATTTAAAACAAAAAAATACCGGCGAGGGTATAATGTAGTTCTCGCCGGGGCGGGGACGGAATACTAGAAGCCACTTTTGGCGTCCGTTTATGTGTCCCCTATTTCATAAAGACATAAGGATCAGATTGGGGTGGAGAGAGTATCTCGCCTTTTGACGGTTCGCCGTCTCCAGTATTAATAACTCTCCCCACAGTATAGCATATCTATAAAATTTGTTCGTTGTCTTAAGGAAAGAACAAGGGGGTGTTGCAGCCAAAGGGCAATTTTTGCTTGGCACCCCCCACCTTCTCGTATGCTACCATTATAGCACGTCCACAAATCCTGTCAAGTTTTTTTGGGTTGTTTTTTGTGTTTCCCTTTTTTCACGGCCGTACGAAAATGGAGACAATATAGATGTACGGAGAACTGTTCTCCGTACATATTATATTATGTCCGAGGTCTGACCTCGGTAATTTTCGTGTTTGTGTAAAAAAAATAAAAAAGGGCCGGGATGGTTACCGACCCACGTGCAAACGCCCTCCTTTTTACTGACGAGGCGGATCCACATGAATAATGCGTGCATGATGGTTATCGCCCCCGGACTCCCATCGATTAACTTGAGACCGATGCCACCCACATTTTACCAAATAATCCGCCGCTTCTAAGTTGTCCTTAAAAGTGCCTTCAATCCTTTTAAGTAACGATCCTTCCATAAAGTACACAATCACTATCATTTCGTACCTCCTTAATTAATTTTTTGAAATTTCTTCTTGTTTCGCCGATTTCTGTATTTATGAATCACTGCAAAAATAATCCAGGCAATACAGATTATAATGTAAGATAAGAACCACATTAAACCATCTTTGTGTTTGACGCCGTCACGAAATTCTTGTGGATACAGACATATCATGTAAAACATTAAACACAGCGAGAAGGCTGGCAAAATCCACGTTACTCTCAATGCGACACCAACGGCCTTAAAAGGAACTTTCCATGCGTTAACTTTTTTGTTTTCCATCGTTTCCTCCTCTTTTTTAAAATTCGATTCTCGAATTCAATTACAATATACACTTATAAAAATTATTAATCAAGTACTTTTTTTGTTTTCCCGTGTCTCCCTTTTTTCACGGCCGTACGAAAATGGAGACAATATAGATGTACGGAGAACTGTTCTCCGTACATATTATATTATGTCCGAGGTCTGACCTCGGTAATTTTCGTGTTTTCATTTCTTTTTTAAAAATGCTAAAATCATTACATGGAGCAAAAATTTACTCACCTACACGTACACAGTCATTATTCTTTGCTGGATGGACTGGCAAAAATTGATGAATTAGTAGAAAAGGCCAAGGCAACCGGAATGGATTCCTTGGCTATTACTGACCATGGCGCAATGTATGGTATTGTTGAGTTTTATAAAAAAGCAACTGCAGCTGGGATTAAACCAATTATTGGTGTTGAAACTTATATTACTCCCGGAAGCAGACACGATAAAACCATGGGCAAAGGCGATGTCCGACACCATTTAATTTTATTGGCAAGAAATAAAACCGGCTATCATAATTTAATTAAATTGGTAACCAAATCATACCTTGAAGGATTTTATTATAAACCGCGTATTGATTGGGAGGTTTTAAGAGAATATCACGAAGGATTGATTGCTTTAAGTGCCTGTCCACAAGGCGAGGTTCCTTCTGCGTTAGCTTCCGATGATTTAGCAAAAGCAAAAAAAATCGCCCTGGAATATTCTAAACTTTTTGGTAAAGATCATTTTTATTTGGAAATTATGGATCATCCCAACGACTTAGAACAAGTAAGAATAAACGAGAAATTAATTCAATTAGCCAAAGAAACAAACTTACCATTAGTTGCTACAAACGATACTCATTATTTAAACAAAGAAGATGCAGAAGTTCATGATGTTTTACTTTGCGTACAAACAGTGAGAACTGTTGATGAAAAAGATAGAATGAATATGATGAATGAAGATTATTCTTTAAAATCGCCCGATGAAATGATTCGAGCATTCAGAAATGTTCCTGAAGCAATTACCAATACTCAAAAAATTGCAGATATGTGCGACGTGAAATTGGAACTCGACAAAACCGAACTTCCCCACTTCCCTCTTCCCGACGACCAAACCGCTGATGGATATTTAAAAGAATTATGCGAACAAGGAATGACCAAAAGAGACTTTGGGGAAAATTCTGAACAGGCAAAAAAACAATTGAACTACGAATTAGGTGTAATTAAAAAAACTGGTTTTGCTTCCTATTTTTTAATTGTTCAAGATGTTGTTAATTGGGCAAAAAATAATGGCATTGTTGTTGGTCCGGGTCGTGGTTCAGCAGCTGGTTCAATTGTTTCTTATCTGTTAAACATTACTAATGTTGACCCATTAAAATACAAATTACTTTTTGAAAGATTTTTAAATCCCGAAAGAATTAGTATGCCTGATATTGATTTGGACTTTGCTGATGTCCGACGTGATGAGGTTGTTGCCTATGTAACGAAAAAATACGGAGCCGACCACGTTGCTCAAATTATAACCTTTGGAACAATGGCTGCGCGTGCTGCAATTCGTGACGCTGGCAGGGCGCTAGGTTATCCCTATGCTTTTTGTGACCAACTTTCAAAAATGATTCCCTTTGGGTTTTCTTTAAAAGACGCAATAGAAAAAGTGCCCGAACTTTCACAGGCATACGATTCAGACGATCAAGCCAAAAAATTACTTGATATTGCGAAAAAGCTTGAAGGTGTTGCCAGACACGCATCAACTCATGCTTGCGGAATTGTGATCACAAAAAATTCATTGGACTTTTATACTCCTCGTCAATTTGCGCCACAAAATGAAAACTCAATTGTCTCGCAATATGAAATGCATGCCATCGAAGCATTGGGGCTTTTAAAAATGGATTTTCTGGGACTTAAAAACCTAACCACAATTGAAACGGCCCTAAATCTTATTGAAAAATTACGAGGAATTAAAATCAACATTGAAAATATTCCCTTAGACGACAAAAAAACATTTGACCTTTTGAGAAAAGCAGACACCATCGGGGTCTTTCAGCTTGAATCATCGGGAATGAGAAAATATCTACAGAAATTAAAACCCAGTGAATTAGAAGATATTATTGCCATGGTTGCACTATATCGTCCAGGTCCAATGGATCTTATCCCAGAATATGTTGCGAGAAAAAACGGTGAAAAAGTAATCAGATACGATCATCCAATGCTTGAACCAATTTTAAAAAATACTTACGGCATTACAATTTATCAAGAACAATTAATGCAGATTGCCAAAGACTTGGCTGGATTTTCAATGTCCGAAGCAGATGTTTTAAGAAAGGCGGTGGGAAAGAAAATTAGAAAATTGCTTGAACAACAAGCGGACAGAATGATTGAAGGAATGATTAAAAATGGAATTGACAAAGCAATCGCGCAAAAAATATGGGATTCGATTGAGCCATTTGCTCAATACGGATTTAATCGTTCACATGCAACTTGTTATGCTTTAATCGCCTATCAAACCGCATATTTAAAAGCGAACTATCCAGCAGAATTTGTAACCGCATTGATGCAGGCGGACCAAAAAGATTTAGACCGAATTAATATTTTGGTTGATGAGGCCAAAAAAATGAAAATTCAGGTTTTGCCACCAGACGTTAATGAAAGCTTTGATAATTTTACGCTCGTTCCTCCATCCGCCATACGCTTTGGCATGGCAGCGGTTAAAAATGTTGGACACAACGTAGTTGCAGAAATCGTTGCAGAAAGAAAATTAAATGGAACATACAAGACAATGGCTGATTTTCTTACCAGATTATCTCCGAAGGCAGGTCAATCAACAATTGTAAACAAAAAATCTTTAGAAAGTTTAATCCGTGCTGGTGCATTCGATGCCTTAGCTCCACGCAAAGATTTGCTTGATAAAATTGAGGACTTATTAGAATTTTCTAAGGAATCAAAAAAAACTAAAAATCTTGGACAAACCAGTTTATTCGGCGAGGCACCGATTTCGCAAAAAAATCAATTACTTTTTGCAACCAGTAATGGAGAAAAAAGGAAATTACTTCAAGAAGAAATTCAGTGGGAAAAAGAGCTTTTAGGAATGTATATTTCAGATCATCCTCTAAATGACCACAAGGAATTCTTAAAACATCGCACAGTTCAGATCAAGGACTTGATAAAAGAGAAAAAAGATAGTAAAGTGAAAGTTGCGGGAGTAATTATAAAAATTACTAAATTTATTACAAAGTCTGGAAAACCAATGTTATTCGTGGAAATTGAGGACTTAACTGCAACAGTAGAAATATTGGTTTTTGCTACAATCTTAGAAAAAAATCCGACAATTTGGCAAGAAGGAAAAATTATCATGCTTACTGGTCGCCTCACCGACAAAGACGATCAATTAAAAATCCTCTGCGACGACGCAGAAGAATTAATAAGTCAAAGATAAAATTTATGGAAAAACAAATTGAATTAATACGACACTCGTTGAGCCATATTATGGCACATGCAGTAAAAGATCTTTTTGGAGAAAAGATTAAATTTGGTATTGGGCCAATAATTGATAATGGGTTTTATTATGATTTTGATTTTGCAAATAATCAGCGTGTCTCTGCGATCAGTGAAGCTGATCTACCAAGAATTGAAACTCGAATGAAAGAAATAATTAAACAAAACATTGAATTCAAAAAGAAACTAATTTCTAAGGCAGAAGCAAGGAAACTTTTTAAAGACCAACCCTATAAGCTTGAACTTATAAAAGATCTTGATGGCAAAAATGTGACTATTTATAAAAGCGGAGAATTCACGGATCTTTGCAAGGGCCCACACATTAAATCAAGCAAAGAAATTGATCCCGAAGCATTCAAACTCACAAAAATTGCCGGAGCATATTGGAAAGGAAGCGAAAAAAATAAAATGTTACAAAGAATTTATGGAGTCGCCTTCGAATCAAAACAAGAATTAGAAAATTATTTAAAACAAATTGAAGAAGCAGAAAAACGAGATCATCGCAAACTTGGCAGGGATTTAGACTTATTCTCAATTGATGATTATGTTGGACCGGGACTTGTGTTGTGGCATCCAAAACTTTCTATTGTTAGAGAAGAAATAGAGTTATACTGGAGAAAACAGCACAGAAAAAATGGATATCAATACGTATATACTCCACATGTTGGACTTTCAAATTTGTGGGAAAAATCAGGACATTTAGAAAACTTTAAAGAAATGATGTATCCCCCAATGCAAATGTCTTTAAAAGACAAAACTGAGAATGCGGCATATTACGCAAAACCAATGAATTGTCCGTTTCATATCAGAATTTACAAATCTAAACCGAGAAGCTATAAAGAATTACCAATAAGATGGTGCGAACTGGGAAGCGTTTATAGATATGAAGAATCTGGGGTCTTACACGGCATGCTTAGAGTAAGAGGATTTACACAGGACGATGCGCACATAATTTGCACCGAAGACCAGTTTGTCGACGAAGTAAATAAGATTTTTGATTTCGCAATTGAAATTAATAAAGCATTCGGATTTGATAAATTAAATGTTTATTTGTCTGTTCGCGATGTTAAAAACAAAGAAGCAAAATATATTAAAAATGAAAAAATTTGGAAATTCGCCGAACAAACTCTTGAAGAAATTCTAAAAAACAGAAAGATTGAATACAAAAAAGATATTGGCGGAGCAAAATTCTATGGACCATCGATAGATCTTAAGGCGGTTGATTCAATGGGTCGCGAGTGGCAAGGTACAACCATCCAGCTAGATATGAATTTACCAACTAGATTTGGCATGACCTACATTGGCCCCGACGGCAAAGAACATATTCCAATTATGCTCCACAGAACCCTACTTGGTTCGATGGAAAGATTTGTGGGAACATTAATTGAACATTATGCTGGAGCGTTTCCGTTTTGGTTGGCACCAGTACAAATTATAATCTTGCCGGTTGCTAAAACTCACAAAGAATTTGCTCAAAAAATTAAGAAGCAATTCAGTGATCATGATTTTAGAGTTGAGGTTGATGATTCTGATGATACCGTGGGCAAGAAAATTCGTGAGGCAGAAATGCAAAAAATCCCCTATATTATTGTTGTTGGAGACAAAGAAATGAATTCTAATGAATTGGCGATTCGATCTCGAGGCAAAAAAGAAATCGAAAATATCGATATTGATAAATTTATCGAAAAAATAAAAACAGAGTTAACCCCATAGTAGGGCGCTACGCGCTCACTACGGGGCAAGAATGAAAAATGGGGAAAAGGTATTATCTAAAAGTTTTCGGATGTCAGATGAATATATCTGATTCCGAAAGAATAAGTAGTTATCTAGAGCAATCTGGATTTAAATCAGCCCCCACAATAGAAGGGGCTGATTTGATAGTGATTGTCGCCTGCTCTGTAAGACAATCAGCAATTGATAGGGTTTTTGGACTAAACAGAAAATTTAAAAAACTAAAAGCCAAAAAAATATTAACTGGATGCGTGATTAAGGCCGATAAACTTAAGTTCTTAAAATTCTTTGATGAAGTATTATCGATAGATGAATTATTGGGGAAAAACTATTTAGAATTACAACCAAAACATTCCCACCTCACCGGCGGACAGGCCAATCATAAATCCGCTTATGTACCAATAATGACTGGGTGCAATAATTTTTGTACCTATTGTGTTGTTCCCCATACTCGCGGAAGAGAGACCTCGAGACCAGCAAAAAATATAATAAAAGAAATTAGGAAACTAATTAAAGATGGCTATAAAGAAATCGTATTGCTCGGACAGAACGTAAATAGTTACTACGGAGAACAGTTCTCCGTAATTACGGAGAACTGTTCTCCGGCTACTTTTCCTGTACTCCTTAAAACGATAAACAATATTCCTGGGAATTTTACAATCAAATTCTTAACCTCGCATCCTAAAGATTTTTCTGATGAATTAATTGATGTAATTGCAAATTCTTCCAAAATCAGTAAAGAAATTCACTTGCCAGTACAAAGTGGTGATAATAAAATTCTTGAAAAAATGAATCGTAAATATACACGCGAACACTATATCAATTTAATTAAAAAAATAAAAAATAAAATCCCCGAAGCGAAATTTACAACCGATATTATTGTTGGTTTCCCGGGAGAAACAAAAAAACAATTTGAAAATACGATTAAATTATTTAAAGAAGTAAATTTCGATTTGGCATATATCAATAAATATTCAACTCGCCAAGGCACGGTTGCGGCAAAATTCGAGGACAATGTTCCACTTGCCGAGAAAAAGCGTCGATGGGAGATTTTAGAAAAATTAGTAAACCAGAAGTCTAAATTGATTGTGGTTCTTGGTCCTACTGCCTCTGGCAAGTCCGATTTAGCCGTACAAATTGCCCTTCGACCATGCTCCACCGCAGGAGCGGGGCAAGCAGGGCAAGCCGAGATAGTTTCTGCCGACTCTCGACAAATCTACAAAGGAATGAATATCGGCACGGGCAAAATCACGAAAAAAGAAATGCAAGGAGTTCCGCATTATTTATTAGATATTGCAAATCCAAAAAAACAATTTAGTGTTGCCGAATACAAAAAATTGGCACTTGAAGCAATAAATAAAATTTTAAAAAAAGAAAAAACTCCAATTATTTGCGGGGGAACAGGATTTTATATTCAAGCAATAACTGAAAATATAAATATTCCCGAAGTAGCGCCGGATTGGAAACTAAGAAAAGAACTGGAAAAGAAAACAACCGAAAAATTATTTGAACAACTAAAAAAACTCGATCCAAATCGAGCAAGTAATATTGATGCCAAAAATCGCCGAAGATTAATCAGGGCGTTAGAAATTGTTATCAAAACCGGAAAACCTGTGCCAGAATTAAATTCAACAGAATCTAATTTCAATGTTCTATATGTTGGAATTAAGAAATCAATTTCCGAATTAAAAAAATTAATTCACACACGCCTAATTAAACGCATTAATGCGGGAATGATTGAAGAAATAAAAAAATTACACAAACAAGGCGTAACCTGGAAACGTTTAGATGATTTTGGTCTAGAGTATCGCTATGTGGCACGTTACTTGCAGGGAATCTTAACCAAAGAACAAATGATCGAACAACTAGAGCAACAAATTATCAACTTTGCCAAACGCCAAATGACTTGGTTTAATAAATATCCAGGCAAAAAAATAAACTGGGTTAAGAACCTAGTTCGGGCCGAAAAATTAATAAAGCGATTTTTACCCCGCTAAGCGGGGTTTATCCTAATTTATTTTTGACAATCTCCTCTACGATATTTGGATTGGCCTTGCCTTTTGATTCTTTCATTGCCAAACCAATTAAAAATTGTAACGCAGCCCCCTTGCCTTTCTTGTAATCCTCAACCGGTTGAGGATTATTTTTTATTATTTTATCAATAATCGCATCCATTTCTCCTGTATCAGTCATTTGTTTTAGATTTTTTGATTCAACGATTTGTGATGGATCGCCACCAGTTCGAAACATTTCTTTTAAAACTTCTTGTGCTCCACTCGAAGAAATATCACCAATAAAAGTCATATAGATAAGTTCTGCAAAATTTTCTGGGGTGATTTTAATTTCTCCAGTTGTGGGTACAAATTTAGGAAATTCAGTAATGATATAATTTGCACTCAATACAATCAATCGATCAATGTCAGTTTTAATTTTCCCGCTTTCCAGCCAACCCTTTAATTCGCCTATTGTTTGCTCAAAGAAATCTGATAAATACTTAAATCCAACCAAAACATCAACGCTCTGTTCTGATAATTTATATTCTTTTATTAGTCTTTCTTTTCTCGCAAACGGTAATTCAGGAATTTCTTGTTTTAATTTTTCAATATCGTCTTTGCTAAAATTTAATGGAGGTAGGTCTGGTTCAGGAAAATATCGATAATCGTCAGATGTTTCTTTGATTCTTTGAGAAAAAGTTTCTCCTTTTGCGTCATTCCATCCCCTTGTCTCGTGAATAACTTTCCCGTCTTCTTCCAAAACCGCTTGTTGCCTAATAATTTCGTATTCGATTGCCTTCTCTGCTGACCTAAAAGAATTGAGATTTTTCACTTCAACTTTTGTTCCCATATTTAAAGAAATATTTGCTTCTACGCGCATTTGTCCTTTTTCCATATCAGCATCAGAAATTCCTAAATATCTAAAAACTAATTGTAGATCTTGGGCAAATTTTTTAGCCTGTTGGGCATTACGAATATCTGGTTCAGTAACTAATTCCATTAAAGGCACTCCCGCACGATTATAATCAACCAAAGAATAGTCGCCTCTATCATGAATCGATTTACCAACGTCCTCCTCTAAATGAATCCTTCTAATCCGAATATTGTCTAATTTTCCCTCAAAACACAGAGGGGATTCAAATTGTGTAATTTGATATCCTTTTGGCAAATCAGGATAAAAATAATTCTTTCTTTCAAACCAGGTTTTCTCGTTAATTCTACAATTCAAAGCCAACCCCGCCTTAATCACGTCGTGAACTGCTTCTTCATTAATTACCGGCATTGAACCAGGCTGTGCAGTACAGACCGGGCAAATATTAACATTGGGGTTCCCGACACTGTTGGTGTCGAGGATCCCGACCGCAGTCGGGACGTTCAAACAAGAACAAAACATTTTTGTTTTGGTCTTTAACTCCACGTGGATTTCTAGTCCAATTGTCGGTTCATATTTATTCGCCATAATTTTATACTATCACCTTTTATCAATAAAAAAAAGACCCCTTATACGAAGGGGCCCCGAGGACATCATTTCAACATATCTGCGACGATATGTTGAATTTCCTTAGAAATATCCGGAATTGATTTTTCTCCATCAACAACATGGGTTTCATTATATCTATCTCTGATCAAACACTTATAGTGCGATAGAGCAGTCGTCAATTTCTCCAGTTTTTCGAAATGTTCTTTCCCTTTGTTTCTGGCCTCGATTCTAGAAATTGCTATTTCGGGACGCACGTCTAAGAAAAACATCAAATCGGGCTTAATTAGCTCCGGATTTAATTTATTTTCGTTTAGATCAATCAGGAAATTTAGATCCACTCCGTCCGTAGCGCCAAAAGCCAAAGAAGATAAAAAATATCTGTCCGAAATGACAACATCTCCATGTTGTAGGTGCGGAATAATTACTTCCGCCAGATGAATCTCTCTGTCTCTCGCAAATAATTTTTGGAATTTTCGCGGAGACATTTTTTGCTTACCCCTAAGTATTTCTTTGATCAATTTACCTGCGTCAGAATCGGGCGTTGGTTCTTTTGTGAGCACAACATTAGCGGGCCAATTCTTTACAAGGCTCTGTAAAAGTTTGGCTTGGGTTGATTGCCCAGAGCCGTCCAATCCTTCAAAGACAATAAATTTTCCAGGATATTTGTTTCTTTCCATGGTACAGTCCTCCTTTTAATTGAACTGATTTTATTATATGTTTTATTTAAAATTTTTGCAATAAAAAAATGACCCCGCGCGGGCGGGGTCGCTATTTACTGATTCTTATATCGAACTACTTCTTCGCTTAGGACCACAAGCTCAATTCCTGCTTTTTCCAATAACTCTCTCGATAATTTATCTGCGTGATATTTTTTGGCGGCGACAATTCTTTTAATGCCAGATTGAATTATCACGAGAGCACAGTGATAGCACGGAGACATTTTAATATAAATTGTAGCTCCTTCTATCGGAGGACCAAATCTTGCAGCCTGAAGAATTGCGTTTTCCTCGGCATGAATGGTTCGAACACAGTGCTGAGAAATTGTATCGTCTTCGTTCACGACCCTACGCATAAGATGACCAACCTCATCACAGTGCGGCGAACCACTGGGGGCGCCGACATAACCTGTCGTTAAAATGTGATTATCTTTGGTAATAATTGCCGCATTTTTGCCCCTGTCACAGGTTGCCCTACCAGAAATCTCTTCTAACAAACCAACAAAATATTCGTCCCAACTTTTTCTAGACAAAGTACACCTCCTGTTAAATTTGACACTTAAAGCATAACTTTTAAATAAAATCCCGTCAATAATAAAAAAGAATTGTTTATATAAAAGTCCGCATCGGAGACCGACCGCAGTCGGTTGAGATAGAGTGCAATTTTGTTTCAACAAAATTGACACGTGACTTTTTGTAAACAATTCTTTTAAAATTATTTCGTTTTCAAATAATCCGTAGCCGCTAAAACTGCTTTTGCGCCTTCGCCACAAGCAATTACAATTTGTTCATATTTAATGTCGGTAATATCTCCTGCAGCAAACAATCCTGGTGTTTTTGTATTGTTATCTTTATCAATTACAATTTCGCCAACACTGTTTAATTCAACCAACTTTTCTGCAAAACCAACTTTGGCTTCCATGCCAACAGAAATAAACACTCCCTTAACATCAATTTCCGTGTCTTTGCTTGTTTTTCTGTCTTCATAAACTAAGCTCTCAACAAATTTAGTTCCTTTGATTTCTTTGACCGAAACATTTGTAATAAATTCTACAATTCCACTTTGAGCTAATTTATCTTTGGTGATTGGATCCCCTTTCATTTCTTCAAAAAAATCTAAAATATAAACCTTTTTGGCGTACTTAATCATGTCTAACGCCACATTAAATCCAGCATTGCCACCGCCAACAACTGCAACGTCTTTATCTTTAAACATCGGCGCGTCACAGGTTGAACAAATGCTCACTCCCTTCCCCTTAAATTCACTCTCTCCTGGAATATTCAATAATCGTGGAACTTTGCCAGTGGCAACAATGACTGATTTTGATTCGTATTCTTGATCATTGTCCCTGATAATAAAATTCTCGCTCTTTTTATCCAAATCGATAACTTCTTTGTTTTGTTTAATTTCCAATTCAAAATTTTTCAAATGTTCAGTCATCTGTTTCATTAAATCCATTCCAGAAATTTTTTTTGTTCCTGGCCAATTTTCAATATCAACGGCTTTTGTAATTTGACCACCCCACTCATTGGTAATCAAAAGTGTTTTTAATTTTTTTCTGGCAGCATAAATTCCAGCCGTAATTCCAGCTGGCCCACCACCAATAATTATTACATCATAAATCATAAATTATTTTATATTTAATAATTGGTTTATTCTGTCTTGATTAAAGCCAATAATAATTTCACCATTAATATCTGCCACTGGCACACCATATTGGCCAGACCTTTCAATCATTTCTTTTTGTGCAACTAAATCCTGCGAAACATCAATGTCTTCAAATTCAACATTATGATCTTTTAAGTGCCCCTTGAGCGCAACACAATATGGACACGTTGGCGTTGAAAATATGCGCACTTTTAATTTTTGTTCTGTCATATTTTTATACCTTCTTTAATTTTGTTCATTATATCATCGACCATTTTTTCAAGTTGTTGTTTTAGGGTTTCTTTGCCCTTGTCTACTGCTTTTTGAATCTCTTTATTTAATATATCTTTCGCTTTATTTAAATAACTTTTGTAAACAGCGTTCAATTTTTCTGCAATCGCTGGTTTGCCCACAAGAATCATTTGTTTGGCCTCAATTGCTTTTTTTTCGGCAAACGCCTTGTATGCTTCGGCCTTTTTCTCCGGATTAAACGTAAATGCTAATACAATTTTTTCCCACCAAACTTTCAAAAAATATAATTTACTGTCTGGACTAATTTTGGGTCCCAATAAATCATCAGAAAACACGGCTAATACATTATTTGCGGTTATAAAAAAACCAACCAAAACTATAAAAATAATTGCTTTTTTCATATGTTTTCATTATATCATAATAATCCAAAACACAAAAAGATAAAACCAATGCCCCCGAACTAACAAATTTCAGATATCCAGAGGACTGTCCTCTGGATATCTATATACAGACAAAAAGAGGAGAACAACGTCTCCTCTTTTTAAATTAATAAATTAATCTATATTTTATTCACAACTGCCATCAGCCGCGTTAGTGGTTGAACTCAATGATTGTGAACATTCTGCTGGTTCGGTTGTAAATCCTGCACAAATTCCTGATTTATATCCTTCTGCGCTTCTTGCTCCGGTAAATTCTTTTTCATTAATCAAAAGCATTGGCGATCCTTGCACTCCATACTTTTCATTTAATGCTAATTCGCCTGCCAATAACGTTGTGGCCTCATTCGCCTGACAGGTTTTGATCTTGTTCACATCAACACCCGCTTTTGTGGCAACTTCCTGCCAACAGGTATCTGCGTCTTGTGCAGTACAGGCAACATTCACTTGTGAAACAAAACCCCAAAGTTTGTCTGGTTGATATTTTTGAACGCACAATTCTCTAACTCCCTGATTTAATTCTTGAATTCCGTGCATTGAACAATACTTGTTTTCTGCATCTAAACAATAGTTCGGCCCACCGCCATTGTAATTACTATAAATTACGTAGTGCAATTGAACATCTGCCTTGTCTTTCAATAAATTTACAACCGGCAACATTGCGTCTTCTGCTTGATTTCCATAAGGGCAAAAACTCATTACAAACAACATTGCTGCTGATTTTTCTGCCTTTGGAATGTCGGCTGTTGAATTGCCGTTATCAACCGTGTCTGCTATTGTTGGAGTTATTTCTGCTCCTTGTGGAAATAAAATTTTTCCATCCTTAGTAATGTATGCGGAATATTCTTGTCCCTGAACATCGATTTTAACCCTATAAACACCACTCTGGCTAGTTATCTCTTTGACCGTTGCTGTTGCTTGCCCTTGCGATAAGTTGGTATTAATAAAATCAATCGCAATTGTGCTTGCTTTGTCTTTAGAAATTGTATTCCCTTTTAAATAATAAAGTCCGGCCGCAATTCCCAACAAAACTATCACAATAATTACTGGCACTATAAACTTTTTAATTTTTTCCATAACCTTGTCCCGCCATAGCTTTAGCGACGGCGGATCTTACTTAATTATTTTATTAATCGCATCTTTTAATGCCTCAGTGACTAACTGGGCACAATGAATTTTGAGTGGAGGCAATGTCCCCAATTTAGTTGAGACATCCTGAAAACCTATGCTTAATGCTTGTTCCATTGTTTTGCCTTTTGCTAATTGACAAATCATATCCGAAGAGGCGATGGCCGAAGCACAGCCCAGTGTTTCGAATTTAATTTCTTTTATTTTTTTGGTTTTTTTATCAAATTTTATATATAAAGTCAATAAATCTCCACAACGCGGATTCCCTGCCTTGCCAGTTACATCTGGATCATCAATTCTTCCAAAATATTTAGGATTTGTAAAGTGATCCATTATTTTTTTATTATATATCGCCATAAATTTATCTACCCGATATTCTTCTTAATTTTTCAATAACTTTTGGTAATACCTTTATAAATTGATCTATTTCTGCTATCGTTGTATATTTTCCTAAACTTATTCTTAAACTTGAATGCGCATCCAGTTCAATCAACCCCATGGCAATCAAAACGTGTGATGGCAGAAGCGCACTCGAAGTGCAGGCAGAACCAGTCGAAACAGCAATTCCCTCTTGATCTAAAGTAATCACCAAACTTTCCCCTTCAACTCCCAAAAAACTGAAATTCGCAATATTCGGCAATTGCTCTTCTTGTTTTCTGGAACCATTTAACTTACTCCCCTGAACATTATTTAATACTCCCTTAACCAATCTATCTTTCAATTTTAACATTTCGGAAATTTCTGTTTTTGTATGTTTAATTTGAGAAACTGCTACGCCCATACCAACTATTCCTGCAACATTTTCAGTGCCTGCTCTTAATTTCCATTCTTGATCTCCGCCAGAAATCAAGGGCATTATTGGCGTTCCTTCTTTAATATATAAAACACCAACCCCCTTTGGTCCATAAATCTTGTGCCCGGACAAAGTAAGCAAATGGACTCCCAAATCATTAACATTTAAGTCTAACCAATTTGCCGCTTGAACTGCGTCAGTATGAAAATAGATTGGACGTTCTTCGGCTTTGTTTATTTCTGCTACCATTTTGCCAATCTTTTTTATCGACTGGATTGAACCAACTTCATTGTTTGCATACATAATCGAGATTAAATCTGTTTCTGGGACAATTTCTGCTTTTAAATCATCTAAATTAATAAGCCCGTCCGGTCCAACTGGCAAATAAACAACTCTCACGCCCTCTTTTTCTATGTCTTTAAATGCCTCTAAAACTGCCTTATGCTCTATTTTTGTGGTTATTACGTGTATTCTGTCGCCTGCTTGTTTTTTGCGTCTGATGGCCTTAATTACGCCCCTAATCGCTAAATTATCGCTTTCCGATGCAGAGCCAGTAAAAACTATTTCTGTTGGTCTGCAATTTAAAAATTTAGCCACTTTTTCTCTGGCATCATCAATTGCCTCACTCGCCTCTTGCCCAAACCTATGAATAGATGATGGATTTCCATATTTATTTTCTAAATACGGCATCATCTTCTTTAAAACAGATGCATCGAGCGGAGTTGTGGCTGCATAATCTAAATAAATTCTTTTATTCATAATTTTATATTACCAAAAGACCAAGTCCAGTGCAAATTAGAACAATAGCAATAATTTTCTGAACAAGAAATTCTTTGCCAAATTGTTCTTTCATGCTTGGTATTTTTTTAAATAATAATAACGCTAAAACAAACACAAACAAATATTGAAGCCCTTGTAAGGCGTTAACAATTGAAACACTTCCCAAAAACACAGCCCAATATATAAACAAGCTTCCTGCAACATTTAAAATCCTACCCAACATAAAAAACCCTGTTGTTTTTGGTTTAGATTGTTTAGTTTCTGAGAAGATTATTTTTCTATTCTTTTTTGAAAGCAACAATGTAAGCGCAATTATTGCCACCCCGACCCTAACCCAAATTAAACCACTAATAAAATTGGTGCCTAAAAATAAATATTTAGTGGTTACCCAAAACAACGCAAAAAATAAAGCAGCAAAACTTGCCATCCACCAAATTTTATTTCCAAAAACTTTATTCTTTTTAAAACTTATAACTAAGCTCCCCAAAACCAATAAAACAAAAGCTATTATTTGTTGATTTGTTAAAAATTCTTTTATAATTAGAGAGCTAAAAAATAAAACAAAAACCGAAGTGATTGCACCAACATAAGGAACAATTCTAGAAACCTCTCCTTCGCCACTGTTTAATGCCTTATAAAAAAATATAAATGCTGCAATTTGAGAAATGCCAGCAACTAAACTCCAAAAAATTTCTGTGCGATTTGGCATTATAAATCCGAAAGGAATTAAAACCAAAATTACTATTCCCATTACTCCAACATAAAAAGAGTATGTAATTGGATTAGATTTAGGTGCAGAAAGAATATATTTATCTAATAAAAAAACCAAGCTATAAAAAAAATGAGCTAAAATTAAAATTAAAATCCAAGTAATCATATTGCGTTATTTTTACAAATTTCAGAGTAAATCTTGCTACTTGGGCGAGGAATTCTCTTTAAATTATCCTCATAGTCAATACCAATCAAGCCAAATCTTGGACCAAAACCTTTATCCCATTCAAAATTATCAATTAAAGACCAATGAAAATATCCTTTAACATCAACCCCGTCTTCTATTGCTTTGTGTATCCATTTTAAATGATCGATAATAAATTTTTCTCGTTTCGTGTCATTTTTGTCGGCTAAACCATTTTCAAAAACGTAAACCGGTTTGTTGTATTTTTTCACGCCCACCAAAACGCGATAAACCCCTTCGGGAACAATCTTCCAACCCAAATCTGTAATTTTGGGTCGACTAAAAATATAATCTGATAAAGAATTGCTAAAATAATAATTTACTCCCACAAAATCCTGACAATTTTTTATTTTGTCAAAAAACCAATAATTCCACCTATAATCTAAAAATAATTTTATAATTCCCCTATACCAAATATTGTTTGATGCGATACCGACCCGTGCATGATTAGAAATTTCGTGAATTTTGTTAAAAGCAAGCTTGTGCGCCTCAACCAATTGAAACATCGCCTTATTAAAATTATTTAAGCCCCTTTTAAATGGCGGCCAATTACCTTGCAAATAGGCATGTGACGCATAAATATTCGGCTCATTCAAGGTAATCCAAAATTTAACCAAATCCCTATATTCTGATACGACTTTTCCAACAAATTCTTCAAAATATTTGGGCGCATCTTTATTTAACCATCCACCTTTTTCTACAAACCAAATTGGCAAAGTCCAATGATACAAAGTTACAAACGGTTCTAACCCACGTTGTTTCAGGGCTAAAATAACTTTTCTATAATGCTCAATCTCTTGTTGGTCAAATTTGCCTTGTTCTGGTTCAACTCGAGCCCATTCGATTGAAAATCTATGGGCGTTATTATTCATTGATTTTGCTAAGTCGAAATCTTCTTCAAACCGATTATAATGGTCGCAAGCCAAACCTGCGTCATAATTCTTGCCTGCAACAGCTTGCCCGCCGGAGAGGCGGGACCAATCATTTTTTATTCCTCCTTCAACTTGATATGACGATGTTGCTGTGCCCCAATAAAATTTATCAGGAAATTTTAACATCATTGTATAATCAAAATGTTATTGTAATTGTCCGTTAAAACCGTTTCAGCTTTTTGACTTTTAATGTTTAGTCTAATAATTTCAAATGTATTTATTACATCGCTTTCTGCTTTTTCAAGAAAATATAAATAATTACTAGAATCTTCATATCCTAATTGACTAATATAGCTTCCTGAATACAACTTTTTATCTGTTTCTTTATATAAATCAACCAAATGAATGGTTTCTTTCACGTTTTGGTTATCGATTGTTTCTTGTTCGGTATAAAAAAACTCTTTTTCATTATCAGACCAAATCTTGTCACTAATTCTATCTGTGGTTAAAATTGGCTTATATTCCTTAGTATCAAAGCTTCCTAAATATAATTCTGTAATTTCTTTGTCATTTTTTTTGCTATAAATTTCATAGAGATATAGGTTCCCCGTCAAAGAAAAACTAAAGTTCTGACAATTAGTCAAATTCTCGCCACAACCCTGAGGGGTTATATATTCGATTTGTTTTGTTTCAATATTTACCCTGCCCAAGCTTTTTGTATTTACATCAAAAATTCCTTGAAAATATATATAATTATCATACCAACGCTTCAACAACACAACATTTTCATCGAAACTAATTAATAATTGGGCATTTTCTCCATCGGCACGACTTATCCATAATTCTCGTTTTTGATTACTTGTTTCTATTTCTTGATAAGTTGAACCCTGAACCTCTTTCGTCCAAGCAATACTGTTGCTGTCTGGAGAAAAAAGCAAAGACGCAGAATCAATGGTTTGATTTATTTTCTTTTCTGTGCCAGTTTTTAAATTAATTAAAATTGGTTCATAAAAAATTCTGCTTGCAACTAAATCGTTACCAATATTTTGAATCGCTTCCGTTCTGGTCTTTTTAAAATAAACTAATTGTCGATTATCTGAAGACACAAAAGAATGTCGTGGTGCTCTATATTTTCCCAATTCAACCTCTTCGCCATTAATTGAAACAACTTTTTCGCCCTCTCCTTGTCCATTTAATAAAAATATATTGGCCTTATCTTTATCGATTCTGTAATAAAAAATCCCCACGCCCAATTTTGGTGATAGGATTCTCCACGCGAATATACCAATAACTACGCCGATTAGCACGGCTATTAAAATAAAGAAAGTTGTTCGCTTCCTCTCCATAAAAATATCTTATCACAACTTAAATGCTTAATCAATAAGTTATCCCCAGATTCTATTTGACTTTTACATAAATTTTGCTACAATTTAAATAGCGTTGAGAGGAGGTGATCAAACATCTCATCCCACCGAAAGGAGGGTAACGACAATTTGATTGTCAAAATCTGAGGCACTCGGTAAAGTCCCACTGCCCCGTCAAAGGAAGAGAGGAGGGTACTGTTTGCTTGCGTAGATGTACATTCTAGGATCTCGCCCTAAGGTAAGGGCAAAAGAGGAACGGGTCTTAGGACCCTCGGCTTATCACCCAAAATGATTCCTTCGGGAATCGTCAACGAGGAGATACGCCCCTCAAACAAGGTCCACGTGACCTTAGAAAAGAGACAGAAAAAGGGTTTCTCCTGCCGGTCGGCAGAAGAAACCCTTTATTTTTTTAAAATTAGTATTTTTTATTACTTCCACTTAACCAGGAAGTAATTTTTTTTACCTCTGCGGACAATCATACATTTATTAAATTCATAGGTAGAAATAGCATGATTTTCAATATCTTCTTTCGCCTGTCTTCTTGATTCGGAAATTTTTGCATCAACCAAAAGATTAATCATATCAATTGGTTCTTTTTTTTCTGTTTCGAAATAAGGCATATCCTTAAAGGCATTTTCAATGTCTTTTTCTGAAAACTTTTTAATGTCTCCCCCGAACAAAGCACAGGTAATCTCCTCTGCTTTTTTTAATTCTTTTTCTCCATGAATCATTTTTGTTACTTCCCTGGCTAAAACTTTTTGTGCAACTCTATTTTGAGGATTTTTTGTAACTTCTTCGGTCTCTAATCTCAAAATTTCTTCATGTGATAAAAATGTAAAATATTTCAAAAAATTAATTACGTCTTTATCTTCAATATTAATCCAAAACTGATAAAATTGATAAGGACTGGTTTTCTTGGCGTCGAGCCATATTGCGCCAGTTTCGGTTTTACCAAACTTCGAACCATCAGACTTGGTAATCAATGGAATAGTTAAAGCATAAACCTCTTTTTGAGATATTTTTCTAATTAAATCTACGCCCGCCGTAATATTCCCCCATTGATCACTACCACCAATTTGAAGTTCACAATTATAATCTTGATGCAAACGTAAAAAATCATACGATTGAAGTAACATATAGCTGAATTCTGTAAAAGAAATCCCCGCCTCAATACGCGATTTAACTGATTCTTTGGCAAGCATCATGCCCACAGAAAAGTGTTTGCCAATATCGCGAATGAAATCAATCATTTTGATTTTTCCCAACCAATCAATATTGCTAACAACCCTTGCTTTTCCTCTTCCGTTAATAGAAACGATTTTTTCTATTTGCTTTTTAATGTCTTTGGACCAAGTGTCTACTGTTTTTTTGGTATTTAAAATTCTTTCGGATTTTTTTCCACTGGGATCGCCAATCAAACTTGTGCCGTTGCCCAAAAGCGCGATTGGCTGATGACCGAAAGATTGAAATCTTTTTAGCGTAAGCAAAGGTAAAAGATTACCCAATTGCAAACTATCAGCTGTTACATCAAATCCGCAATACAAAACACACGGCTTTTCCAGTCGCTTACTCAAAACATCAATATCAGTCGATTGATTTAATAGTCCTCTAAATTTTAAATCGTCTAAGATGTGCATGGTTTTATTTATTCTTTTTTGTCTTCTGGTTTTTGGCCTATTTTTTCAAAAGCTCGTAAAACTTCCAATGGCACCGCAAAAACAATTGTATTGGATTGATCAGAACTAATATCGTTAATTGATTGCAGTGTTCGTAAGTGCAATGCACCACTGGCACCCGATAATGTTTGTGCTGCTTTCGCCATATTGTCCGCTGCCAAAACCTCTCCCTCTGCTTTAATAATAATTGCCCTCTTTTCTCTCTCTGCTTCTGCTTGTTTACCAATCACTCTTTTCATTTCCTCTGGAAGAACAATATCTTTTAATTCAACATTATCAACCTTAATTCCCCACGGATCAGTTGCTAAGTCAATAATACTTCTGATGTTTTCTGAAATTTTATCTCTTTTGGAAAGCAATTCATCTAAATCAACCTGACCAACAACATTTCGCATTGTTGTTTGTGCTAATTGAGAAATCGCATAATAAAAATTTTCAACTTCCAAAATTGCCTTGGAAGCATCTTGAACTTTATAATAAATAACCGCATTAACGCTAACAGAAATATTATCTTTAGTGATTGCTTCCTGATTTGGCACGTCAACCGCCTTTACTCTTAAATCAACTTTCTGATATGACTGAAAAACTGGAAAGATTAAACGCCAACCCGGATTCATCATTCCAGTATATTTTCCAATCGTAAACCTAATTCCTTTTTCATATTGATTAATTTGCTTAATCGAGCTCAATATAACTAAAACTACCAAAATTACAATAAATAATAGAAATGGCATAAATTTATTTTAATTAATTGTTATGTTTTAACCTGTAATTTTATTATACCAAAAATCCTAATTAAATCAAAATAAAAAAAGTAAGCGCTCCACTATTTAGCGAAGCGCTTCACCGGACCTTTCTCATTTTCATTGTTTTCCTCCTTTTCAATGAAAGAGATTGCCCTAGCCCTCGGAATCTTCTTCGGAAATCTCGTTAGGGATTTCCAATGTCGATCCCGATCGACGGAATGCCCTGTTTAGAAATTGTTCGCGTTTTTCAGCGGACAATCTCTTCAGAATGTCCCGTACCTGATAAAAGAACCAAACGAACTTCTTGCCCTGGTCGGCATTCTTAAAGCGATGTGCTTTTTGAATGATGACCTGGATCTCGGACGGATTCTTCAGCAAAAGCTGTTTGGCGACGAGTTTGAATTCATGCATGCTCGTGGTCTGATCCAGTTCCGTGAATCCGCCTTTCGCACCTTTTTGGGCAAATTGAGCAAATTTGGTCTGTTGGTTTTGCTCTTCTACCAACATTTCCTCTGCCTGCTGCTTACAAAGTTGTTGCTTTGAAAGCAGTCCCACCCTAAAAAGTTGTTCCGACAGTACGCCCATTCGTATGGGTCTCCTTTCTTGAAATTATAGAACACCGTTGTCCTACATTATAATTATAGCATATCTATATATTTTGTCAAGTTTTAAAAATTAAAATAAAAACCGGCGCGATTAATCGCAACCGAGTTTTTTAAATGTTTGACTAATCTTTAAATAACAGCTATCATGCGAACTAGTTCATTACATTGCAAAAGAGGAGGTTTTTGTGAAAAAAGATAACACCGTTTATTTACTAATTGGCCAACGGGGATCTGGTAAAAGTTATTATGCCAAACGTATTATCGAAAATCAACCCGGACTGTCTGCGGTAAGTCGCGATGAAATCCTTTTACGTTTATTTGGTGCGATTGATACAGACCCCCATACTGGAATGCTGTACTTTGCCCAAGAAATCATGTATCGCCTGTTGAGACGCAAACTATCAACGCAAACAGGACTTAAGTTGATTCTTGACTCCTGGACAGTCGAAAGTAAAGAACGAAAACTTTTCATTAGCAAGCTGAGGCAGTATGGTGCCACTCACATTATAGCTCTTTACTTTATAACGCCACTCGAGACCGTAAATTTATGGTTTTGGAAAAAGCCCGAAATCGCAAAAATAAAAGAAATGAAAACGCGACGAGAAAAAGGACTTACATTTTTTTCGGAAAATGACCCTGCTCACGATTATGAAGTTTTCCATAAATACGCGTCACAAATTGATTCCGATGGCTTTGATGGGGTTATCAGAGTCAACCCACAAGAAGAACTTATCGTTCTAAATTAGAAACATCTAGCCACTTTGCAGGTTTGCTGCAAGGTGGCTCTTTTTTCACTTGCTTTTGTTTTGCGGTATCGAAGAAATACCCGAGGTCAGACCTCGGGTATTTCTTCATAAAATCAATAAAAAAATCGGTGCGAATAATCGCAACCGAATTTTTAATGCATTAACTTGTTCCGGGGCTAGGATTCGGACCTAAATTAATAGCTTCGTTCGAGTTTAGTCCTGCGGGATTTGGATTCGAACCAAAATCGATTCCTTCAAAGGGAATTGTCCTACCATTAGACGATCCCGCAGGACTAAACTCAACAATTAATTGTTAAAATAATCTTCTAATTTATAATATTCGGAGGTTCCACCTCCGAACATTTATCTGTTACAGATTTCTACTACCGCTAATTCCATGTTTATTTGCTGGAAAGATGAACGTTTCATATCATACAACGTCTGAATTAAAATTTCAATGGTTTTGGACAGTTCCTGCAAAGAAAATTGTTCTGCTTGTTTAATCGCCGTACCCAATTGTTCGGCGCTTAATTCTTCCTTAATTAGTTTTGACAAATCATTACTTACCCTTAAAAGCATTAATTTTCTAAAATAATTTATTAAAGATTCTGTAAATTGCACCAAATCAAGACCCTGATTTACAAATTTATCAATAAACGACAATGCTTCTTTAGAATCTTTTTTTGCCAGTATTTCTACAAGTTTAATTGCCAAATTAATATCTACAATTCCTAAAATATGTTCGATGTCTTCAATCGTAATTTCTTTGTCTCCACTAAACGCAATCACCTGTCCTAACATGCTTTCTGCGTCTCTCATAAATCCTTCCGAGTTTAAAGCGATAATTCTTAATGCTTTGTCGCTAATTTTAATTTGTTCTTTTTTAGAGACAATTTCTAACTTTTTTATTACATCGGCCAATGAAAGTTTTTTAAAATCAAATCTCTGTACACGTGACAGAATCGTCGGCAACATCTTATGCGCTTCGGTTGTAGCCAAAATAAAGATTGCGTGTGCTGGAGGCTCTTCTAGGGTCTTCAGGAGCGCATTAAATGCCTCTTTAGTCAATTGATGCGCTTCATCAATCACAAAAACCTTATATTTACTATGTGTTGGCGCAAACCTAATCCTCTCGCGCAATTCCCTAATTTCATCAATCCCACGATTTGAGGCAGCATCAATCTCAATCAAGTCCATCGCCCGATTCTCCATTATTTCTACACAGGATTCGCATTTATTGCAAGGCTCATAACTAGATTTGTCGGTGCAGTTCACTGCTTTCGCTAAAAGACGAGCAATTGTTGTTTTGCCCGTGCCTCGTGGACCCGCAAATAAATAAGCATGCGCAATTTTATTATTATTAATTGCGTTGATTAAAGTTTTCACAACGTGTTCTTGCCCAACGACGTCAGAAAATTTTTGTGGTCGATATTTACGATAAATTGCTAGGTTGTTCTCCATTTTTTTCCTTAAATACAATCAATTTATATCCCATAAAATTACAAACTAAACTAACAACACTTCCTATGCAAGCTCCAATAGTTGCCCAAAGCTCTTTAGAAACTCCAAATTGAGGCCCAATCATATTAACTATTAAAGAAGCTATGCTAACGTTTATTATAAATACTATTATGCTTATAATAAAAAACTGAGAAAATTCCTGTTTTGTTTTTTTGGTTCTTGTTGCCCCAAACGTCCAAGACCTATTCCAAAGATAACTATGAACAACCGCAATTATAAAAGAAATTCCCTTAAAAACAGAATAAGCATTTCCTTCGGCAATGCCACTTATTAACATTAATAAGCTTAAAATTCCTATGTCAACAACTGTATTCGCTATGCCAACAGTAAAATATCTTGCCAATTGAAAAATAATAGGAATTTTTTTACCAACAAAAGAAGCTATAAAATTAGCAATAATTGCTAAGATTGGAACAATTATAAACAAAAACCAAGCCGGAAAAAGATCAAATTTATTAACAGTCAAAATAAAACTCAAAAACACCGCAATAATTTCGCTTAAAATAAAAACCACAACTAAATCTTTTTTCTTCATGATCACATTATTCGAATCTACGAATTGTTATGCGAATCTACAAATTCGTTGATTCGGATACAGATTCGTATCATTCGGATATTACTTTTTTATCTAAAACTTAAATCCTCTGGCGGAGTATCCGCCCCTGGAGAAGAAATTTTATTAGAGATTTTTGATCTTTCAAAAATTTCTTTATCAACAATTGATTTTTCTCTACCGTATTTTAGACGAGACAACTCTTTGATCTTTGCTGCAATTTCTACGTTGGCCTTTGGCTTGGGACTACACTTCATATTGAACGGCACACTAACCATATTATTTATTAATAATTTAACATAAGCATTATAATTATCAATATTTAATAAGTCCTGTGCATCAAAAACTGGTTCAAATTGTTTAACTAAAAATTCTGCATCTTCGGCCCCAACCCTATAAACCGCCATGCTCCCAACGTTTCCGAAAACTGCATCTTTAATTTTGTCTTCTAATTGTCCAATAAACTGGTGTGCTAAAATTAAATTTAATTTAAATTTTCTTGCTTCTGATAATATTGTGGCAATAGTATCTGTAGTGAAATTTTGAAATTCATCAATGTAAAGATAAAAATCATTTAACTCTTTGGTGCCTATATCAACCCTTGAAAATGCTGCCATTAAAAATTTTCCGACGATAATGAGTCCCAACAAATAACTATTTAAATCGCCCAGTCGTCCTTTTGACAAATTGGCTAAAAATATTTTCTTTTCATCCATTATTTTTCTAAAGTCGAAAGCGCTTTTTTGCTGACACAAAATCGGTCGCATAATATCATTTGCTAAAAAGATATTGACCTTAGAGGTAATATATGGAACAAAATTTGCCAAAGAAGCTTCCCCTCCAGCCTTTTCTGCTTCTTTTTCCCAAAAATCCTTAACCACGATATTGTTTGTTTTTGAAAGCTTATATTTTCTAAATGCCGTATCGGCCAAAACCTTAGGAACCTCTAAAAGTGTTGCCCCCGATTCTACGTCATCCATCGCCAATAACATCGCGCCTCGCATATATTGTTGAAACATCGGCCCCAAAGCTTCTCCTGAATCGGGAAATATTTTTCTAAAAATACTAATCATCTCGTTAACAAGAAACGTTTTTTGCTCTGGAAAATTAGGATCATATTCAAGCATATTTAAACCCATTGGTCTTTCGAGATCGCCAGGATTAAAATAAATTACATCTTCTGCTCGTTCCGGTGGAATCATACCCAATATTATTTCAATGTCTTGACCATGGGGATCTATATAACAAACACCCTTGCCAGCCAAAATATCCTGTTGAAGCATGTTTAATGCTAAAGTTGTTTTACCTGTACCTGTTTGCCCAACAATATAAAAATGTCTGCGCCTATCGTCGTCTGTCATTCTTATCTCTGTCTCCTCTCCTCTAAAAATATTTTTACCAAGAATAATGCCTTCTTTCGGCATGGTTGTCGGGGGAATTGATTCTTTTGATTTTAACCATTTTAATTTTGGTGAACTTAGATTGGTTAATGGAAAATGAAAAATGCTTGCAATTTCTTCACTATTTAAAACCAATCTTTGTTTGCGTTCAAACAAACGAAAGGAAAAACTAAAGAAAAGTTTTTTTAATTTGCCTTTCTTCATTTTTTCCAATTTAAATGAATTTAAATTCGGTGATCCAAATTGTTGAAACGAACCACTTAGATGAGACAATAATTCGTCTGCCTTATCTTTTGTTTTTGAGGAAAACAAAAGACGAATGTTTACTTCAAACCCAGTTTTAGAAATTTTAGATTGTAAGCTTTTGATTATCTCTTCGTCAACAGGAGACGTTCTTTGTTGCACAACGGGCTCGTCTTTTTTGGGTTTTTTCTTGGGCTTGTTTTTAATCGCATCCTTAAAGCTTTGTCCTTGGTTTATTTTTTGGATTATACTTAAACCGAACTTAGCCCAATTTTTGCCAGCTGATTTTAATACAATTTGCACGGCCCCACCATCGCCAGTCTCTGCAATTTTGCTTAGAGCGGTGGAAAGATTTTCCAATGGATCAATTTCTAGTTCTTTATAGGTCTTAATTGGCAAAATACTGTTTTTGTCCAATTTAAAAAATCCACCAGACGACTCTCCTTCGGGATTAAAAATATTATAATCCTCTGTTTTTTGCACAATTGCTTTAGGGTAAAATCCATAAATTTGTTTTTCTAAGAAATTCTCGTATTTTTTCGGCACTGAAACATAAAAAGAAATTTCTGAACCAGAAAAAGGAACCGCCATTTCTAAAACAATATATGGTTGACCATATCTTGCTTTTTTTTCATATAAAGCACCTAAGCTTGATAAAAATTGCTCCATTACCGCAATACGATTTTTCTTTTCTTCGGTTGATAAATCTTCCTTAGCATCCCTTGGAATTCTAATTAAAAATAAGCTCATATTTAGAGCTTTAACTATCATTTTTCTGCCTCTTGATTTTTCAACAATAAAAGCTAAAAACAATCCTCCCAGAAGAAGTGCGATAAAACCCGACACAATATAAACAAGCTGTATTGTGGTCATTTTTTTAAATTGATTTTAATTTCCCTTTTTCAATTAATTGATTATAAAAATGATCAATTAAGGCGTCATGAAACGCGTCTAACAAATAAGGATTATCGAGATTGCGAGCAATATTCACTGCTTCAATCACGCCCTTATCTACTGCCATTTGGGTTAATAATTGAATTTGCCTTTCCTTTGGCTCATCTTTTAGTTTTTGAGCAGTTTGGACAATCGCTTGTTGCTGTCCAGTTGAAATTGGTTGGGCGGTTGCAATTCTTTCATTAACCGCTTCTCTTAAAATCTCTTTTTGCTTTTCCATGCTTAATTCGCCCTCTTTATTGTCAATTTGTTTGAGGACTTCTATTTTTTTGTTTTCGAAATTTTTAAGTATTTCTTCCATATAATATAATTATATCACAAATATGTTATAATAAAAACATATGAAGAAATTAGCACCAATCTTAGCAATAGTTTGTGTTTTATTAATGCTTGTTTTGGCAACAATAAGTCAAAAACAAGAATCGGCAATTATGGATGAAGTTGCACATATCCCTGCTGGTTATTCCTATATGACGCAAAACGATATGCGCCTCAACCCAGAACATCCGCCACTACTCAAAGATCTTTCGGCAATTGGCTTGCTTTTTATCAAAGGTATTAATTTCCCCGAAAACATAAAATCTTGGACAACTGATGTTAATGGTCAATGGGACTTTGGTTTTAATTTTTTATATAATTCCGGAAATAATGCTGATAAAATTATTTTTTGGTCTCGAATTCCAATGTTATTACTCCTAATCTTATTAGGATTTTTTATTTATCGCTGGACAAAGAAATTATATGGCAAAGTTCCGGCCCTATTTGCAACAATTTTATTTGCCTTTTCACCAACATTCTTAGCTCACGGCAGATATGTTACAACTGACGTCGGTGCAGCTTTTGCATTTTTCTTTGCTTCTTACTTTTTTATTAAGTGGATCAAAGATCAAACTGGAAAAAACTTGCTTTTTGCAGGGATTGCTTTTGGCATTGCTCAATTAATTAAATTTTCTTTAATTTTACTGGTTCCGTACTTTGGAATTCTAATTTTAATTTATATTTACATTAAATGGCGAGAAGACAAAAAATTCTGGAAAAATTTTCTCAAATATCTTTGGAAATTTGTGCTAATCATGATTATTGGTTTTATTCTCGTCTATCCAGTATATATGTTTCATACTGCAAATTATCCCGTTGAAAAACAACTTTCTGATACGAAATTTCTTGCTTCCACTTTTCCACTTAAACCAGCCGGCGACATTGTGATATGGATGTCAGAACAACCGATATTAAGGCCATATGCTCAATACACATTGGGGCTGTTCATGGTCTTTATCAGGGCCACTGGCGGGAACACAACATTCTTTTTGGGCGACGTTACAAATAAGGGATGGAAAAGTTACTTCCCAATTGTCTATGCAATTAAAGAACCATTGGCATTACATATTTTTACGATTATTGCATTGTTGGTATTGATACTAACACAACGATCTAAATCTTACGAGGCTAAGCCTCGTAAGAAATTGAACTTACGAGGCTTAGCCTCGCGTTTTGCTCAATGGCTAAACAAGTATTTTACAGAAATTGCAATGTTAATTTTCTTAGCAATTTATTGGGGCGCAAGCTTAACCAGTAATCTCAATATTGGCGTCAGACATATTTTACCAACCTTTCCATTTGTCTATGTCTTAATTTCTGGACAAATGAAAAAATTATTCGAAAAAATCCACAATAAAAAAATAATTACAATCTCCTGGATTATAATTATCGGCCTAACGGGTTGGTATGTGGTTTCCTCGCTCTCTTCTTTCCCATATTATTTATCATATTTTAATGAATTGGCTGGTGGAGGAAAAAATGGATACAAATATGTTACGGACTCCAATCTTGATTGGGGACAAGACTTAAAACGACTTACGAAGTGGGTTGAAGAATTTACCCCGCCAGCAGGAACTGCGTCTGCGGGGAATAAAATCCCCAAAATCTATGTAGATTATTTTGGGGGTGGAATTCCTAAGTATTATCTTGGCGACAAGGTTGAGGGATGGTCAGGAAACAATGATCCTAAGGACGCAAAAGGAAAATGGATAGCAATTTCTGCAACATTTAAACAACAAGGACAGGCACTGCAAACAAAAGGATGGACCCAGAAAACTGACTTTTATTTCTGGCTCAATCAATATGAACCCGTAACAGTTATCGGAAATTCGATATTTGTATATTATATTCCATAATCTATTTATAATATATTCTGTTTTCGATTCTTAGATCAATATACTGCAAGCTCATTCTGTCCTCGATTTTTTCATCTAAAACAACTTTTAGCGATAAAAGTTGTTTTTTAATTTCTTGTTTTAAACCAAGTAGAACATACCAACTCTCGTTGGTTATAACTCTTAATTTGTCTGTTGGATAATTGTCTATATCAAAACTAACCACACTTAAACCAATTTCTAATGGTAAATAATCCTTTATTTCTAAAATTGTATCAATAAGCCCAGAGTCTAATACCTTATCATATAATTTAACTTTTCTACTAGAATAATCTTTAATTAACACAATCAATCCTCCGCTTGTTTTGGGCGCAGCTTCAAAAACAATTCCCTGTTTATCGATATAAAAACAATCGGCCGTATCTTGTTTGCAAAAAATTCCGATTTGTTCATATTTTTTCACTTCCTCTCTGTTAGTTTTAAAATCTAAATGGGGAATTAAAACATAAATCAATCCCAAAACAGAAAGAAAGAAAATAATTAAAAGTATTTTCTTTCTTTTTTTATTATTGGACCTATGTTGATATCGATTAAAATCAACAGTTTTTCTTTTCATAAAATTTTATGAACTTATCCTATTTTTTTAATTCCAATATATTTTTGAAGAATCTTGGGAACCTTAATTGTCCCGTCTTTTTGTTGATAATTCTCCATAATTGCCATAAGTGGTCGCGGTGATGGTAAGGCGGTATCGTTTAACAAATAAACATACTTTTTTTCACCGTCCTTGGTGACATATTTGATATTTAATCTTCTTGCTTGCCAATCCAGAAAATTACTTGCTGAACCGGTTTCAGCCCATCTTTTGGATCCCGGGAGCCAGGTTTCTAAATCAAATTGCTTATATTTTCCAGCCGACATATCGCCAGTGCAAATTTGAACCTGTCTATAGGTAAATTCAAGGTCTTCATGGATAGAACGAGAAATCGCCACCATTTCCTGTTGTAATTTATCCGATTCCTCAATATCTGCTTTACTGATTATCACCTGTTCCACTTTAAAAAATTCATGTACCCGATAAAGTCCTTTAGTGTCTTTACCGTATCCGCCAATTTCACTACGATAACAAGGACTAAACCCGCAAACTCTTATTGGTAAGTCTTCTTCTTTTAAAACTTCTCCCGAAAAATAAGCCAAAAGCGATGGTTCGGCTGTACCTACTAAAAATTTCTTTTCTTTACTTAGTGTTCCGTCTGCCTCTTTGTCGGATGTAGCAATCTGATAAATTTCATCGACTTCACTGTTATATTCTTTGCCCTTAAAATAACCACTTCCAAAAAGCGCAAATTCTTTAACAATGGTTGGAACGATCATTGGCGTATAACCTTTTGCCGTCATTTTGTTTATTGCGTGCATCATCATCGCCATTACTATTCGTGTTGCATCATTTTTTAAAAAATATCCTCGATAACCAGCCACTTTTACTCCTCGCTCAAAATCAATCCAATCTAAATTTTTGGCTAATTCGATGTGAGTTTTGGGTTCAAATTTAAACTCTTTAGGCTTGCCGTATTGCTTAACAACAACATTGCCTGTTTCGTCTTTACAAATCGGCGTGTCCGCAGATGGAATTATTGGAGCCTTTATCATTAAATTGTCATATTCTTCTTCAACCGAAATCGCTTCTTTCTCTAATTGAATTATTTTTTCTTTAATTTCTTTACTCTTATCAATCATTTCCTGGCTTGGCTTTGTTCCTTTGGTTTCTGAGGAAATTTCGTTTCTTTCGGCTCTTAACTTTTCTGTTTCTGTAATTAATTTTCTTTTCTTTTCATCTAATTCCAACAACCTATCAATATCTATGTTGATATTCTTATTCTTGGCGGCTTGTTTATATTCTTCTGGATTTTCTCTCAATAATTTTATATCGATCATATATTTATAGTCCCAATTCAATATTTATTTTTTGCATTGCGCTTAAACCAATTTTCACAAATTCTTCTAGGCTTAAACCAGCATCAACACATTTGGCAATAATTTCGCGATTTGCACCCTTAGCAAATCCTTTTTCTTTAAATCGATTCAAAATATTCTCAACAGTCAAATCCGCAATTTTTTTACTTGGCCCGCCTGCAACGCCAGGCTTGCCTTGGCGGGCAGGCAAAACTAATGTTGATGCCACAATCAGTCCAGTTAATGGATCAACCGGCAATAATGTTTTTGCCATTAAACTTTCTGGCTTTAATCCGTGTGCTTCATTGTGTGTTCTTACGGCCTCAACAATCTCTTTGTCCAATCCTGCATCTTCCAAAATTTTCGCACCAATAATTGAATGTTCCTGTGGTTTGTCTTTAGTCGTTTCGTAATCAATGTCGTGAAGTAATCCCGCCAATCCCCACTGTTCAGTGTTTTGGGAAAAATGTCCCGCAAATTCTTTCATGCACGCCTCAACCGCCAAACAATGTTTGATTAGGTTTTTATTTTGAACTTTTTCGTTTAACAATTTTAATGCTTCGTCTCTAGTCATAAAATTTTTACTTGGGTTTCATTGTGGGAAATAAAATTATTTCTCGCAATGTCTTAGAATCGGTTAATAATGCCACCAACCTATCAATACCAATACCGATTCCCGATGCCGGAGGCATGCCATATTCTAATGCCTCAATAAAATCTTTATCATATTGGTGCGCTTCTTCATCCCCGCCCTTTCTTTCAATTTCTTGCGCCCTAAACCTTTCCGCTTGGTCAATGGGATCGTTCAATTCAGAAAATGCGTTAGCTAATTCTATGCCATTAACAATTAATTGAAATCGAGCAACCTTGCCCCGCTCTGCGGGGTTTTGACCTTCTAATTTTTTAGCTAATGGCGAAATTTCAATCGGATGATTAATCACAAACGTCGGTTCTACAATCTTGCTGAAAAATTCTTTTTCATCTTCACCTTTAACAATTTTATCGTATTCAACGCGTTTAAATGGAGTTTTAAATATCTTTTTATCTAAAGAATTTAATAGTTTTTCCGTAAAATCCATCATTGTTTCATAATTCCAATATGCAGCATAAAATTCTAGCATTGTAAATTCTGGATTGTGCTCCCTGTCCATGCCTTCGTTTCTAAAATTTCTATTCAATTCGTAAACTTTATCAAATCCTCCAACCAATAATCTTTTTAAATACAGTTCCGGGGCTATCCTTAAGTATAAATCCATGTCTAATGCATTTAAATGTGTTTTGAACGGTTTCGCCTTGGCTCCACCAGCCATTGATTGAAGCATTGGCGTTTCTACTTCCAAAAAGCCATCTTTTTCTAAGAATTGCCTTATTTGCTTGATTATTTCAGCACGTTTTATGAATTTATCTTTAATCTCTTTATTTTGAATTAAATCTAAGTATCTTTTTCTAAATCTTTCTTCAATATTTTCCAAACCATACCATTCGCTCGGCAAAGGTAAAAGCGATTTAGTTAAAATTTTATAATTTAAAACTTGTAATGTCTTTTCTCCTTTCTGGGTTAAAAATAATTTTCCCGAAACCTCTATAAAATCTCCTATATCAAAATTACTTAAAAATAGATCGTATTCTTTTTCTCCAACAATATCTTTTCTTAGATAAATTTGAATTTGACTAAAACCATCTTCGATATGACAAAAAGTAGAACCACCATGACCGCGAATTGAACGAATCCTACCAACTAAGGTTATTGCCTTGCCCTTAACAACAACTCCCTCTTTGTTTGTTTTACCAGCCATTTTTTTAAAACCATTCAACGCCTCTGTATTTGTATGTGTGCGCAAAACCTTTGCTGGATAAGGATCTATTCCAGCTTTCTTCAAATTTTCTAATTTTTGTATTCTAACTTTTCGTATTTCTTCTAAATTGTCCATACACTGTAGTAGATTTTCCACTTAATTTTATTTTACTGCTCCGCAGTAGTGGAAAATTCACTACGGGGCATAGTTTTATATTAACATATTCAAAATAAAAATAAAGAGCAGAGAATTCACTTCTCTGCTCTTTTTGTATTATTCCTTTTTATCTTCAACTGCCTTTTTAATTGCTTCGCGGACGCCAGCTAAATCGATTTCCATTTTTTTCTTAATTTGTGGTTGCGAAGGCATTTGCGGTTTCTTCTCGCGTTCTTTTTGCAAGCAATTCGCGCAATAAACCGGCCTCTTGCCGTCTGGCATAAAAGCTACTTTTGTTTTTTTACCACAACTTGCACAAGTGGCCTCAAATTTTTTCTTTTCACCCCTTTCTTCTTCGGGTTCAGCCCCATCATTCCATCGCGAAATTTTTTCTTCAACAATCTTTCTCGGCACGGTATATCTTTCTCGAGAAATTCTAATTGCTGTGTCTTTATACGATTTGTCTGGAACCGGAGGAATTTGTAATGTTGAGGCACTAAAAGCACGCGAAGCAAAACCATTAATCATTAATTTTAAATAAATATTGTAATTTGGGATATTAACCAAATCGTCAATTGTAAATGCTGGTAAAAATTCTTTTTCTAAAAATTCTGCATCATCAGCTCCAACCCTAAATGTAATTATCGTTCCAACATTACCAAAGATCGCGTCTCTTACTTTTGTATTTCTACCTTTGTCGCCCATTGATTCGAGCTGTGCAACATATTGATGAGCTAAAATTAAACAAAGTCGATATTTTCTTGATTCAGACAACGTTGTTGCGAAGGCGTCGGTAGCGAAATTTTGAAATTCATCAACATAAAGATAAAAATCGTTTCGTTCTTCTTCAACAACATCAGCTCTCGCCATGGCAGCTAATTGTAATTTTGTAATCACCAAGGCGCCCAATAATTGTGAAGCATCTTCTCCAATTTTACCCTTAGAAAGATTAACAATTAAAATCTTTTGATTATCCATTATTTCTCTCATATCAATTGAGGATTTAACTTGTCCGATAATATTTCTAATCAGTGGCATGGTAATAAATTGTCCGACTTTATTTTGAATTGGAGAAACTGCCTCTTCTCTAAATTTATCTGGATATTTTGCAAATTCATTATTCCAAAACGATTTAACTCCTGGGTCGGTAATTTTTTCAACTACTTTTTGTCGAAAGTCCTTATCTGCCAATAAACGATTAATACCCAAAAGCGTCGCTCCTGGGTATTCCAATAATGCTAAAATCGAATTTCTTAAAATATATTCCATTCTTGCTGACCAAACATCCGGCCAAATCTTTTTAAATACGCCCATCAACCCCGAAGCAACCAAATGCCTGTACTCTGGATCGACTTTTTCCATAATATTAAAAGTTATAGGAAAATCAACATCAGCGGGATTAAAATAAATTACATCATTTACCCTATTTGAAGGGATATAGTCCAACATTTTTTCAGCAAATTCGCCGTGTGGATCAACGACCGCCAAACCACTTCCATTCTGAATGTCTTGAATCGCCATGTTTTTTAATAATTCTGATTTACCCACTCCAGTTTTTCCAATAATATAGGTGTGCTGACGCCTATCTTTTGTTTTCATGCCAAACCTAACCTTCTTATTACGAAAGCTGGTTTCACCCAAAATTGTTATTTCTTGTTCGTTCATATTATTGGAAGATCGGGTGGAGGACTACCTTTCTTTGCTCCGACCTTAGACAATTTTTCAACTTCAACAAATGTTCCGGGAACATGAAAAATACTTGCCAATTCTTCAATATTAAATACAAAACCCCTAGTTTTAATTTTGTGCCCCGGGAAAACCCTTTTTTTAAAAACGCCAACAAAAAATCTCTTTTGACCAATTTCTCTTCTTTTTTTAAATATTATGCCTCTGCCGGGGGTAACCTTCTTGTTTGCCTTAAATCCATTCAAGTTTTGTGTATTAAATTGTCTGAAAAATCCTGCTGCAACCGTTGGCTTGTCTTTATCAAAAATTTCTTTAGGCGCCCAATACATAAATCTAATCATAGTTTTAAAGCCAATTTTAGCAATATTTTGTTCTATGGCCATAACAACTTCTTTCTGTCCGGGAGTTAAAAATGGCGTTATTGCTTTAACTTCTTCTTTCTTTTTATCGCCTTCTCCGCCAAAACCAAAAAGCTCTGTGATGCCAATCCCAAGCGCGGTAAGCCAACTTTTACTTTCTGCCATAATTAACAATCCTTTCTTTCCGTCTGTTTTTACTTCCTTACCAATTAACTTGCCAACCAATTTTTCTCCTTCTATTTTCCATTTATCGTCAGTCGGATTAATTAAAATATGTATGCCAATGCTTTCTCTTGGGTCCAAACTACTTAAAAATTCAAAAAGTCCAGCGATTGGGTCTGTTCTTTCTTCTGCTTCTTTATCCTCAAAAAATATCGGATAAGTTCTAATTGGATAAGCGTCTGGTTTTTCCAAAATTAACTCTGTGCCCCAAGCATCAAAATCCTTGGTTGGAGTTCCTGGGGGAATATTTGAAACATAATCCTCAACTTCATTAATTTCGATTTGTGGGTATTGTGCATATAAATGTGATTCAACTAAATTTCTATGTTTTGATTCAGTGCGAACATAAAAACGTATATCTCCGCCATGACCCAAAATTTCCACACTAAACCATGGCGCTAACATTCCCTTCAAATATCTATCTTTTTTCTTGGGGTCTTTTAGTGCGGCATGAATCCCAGCAAAAAATTGTTCCATTGCTTTTGGCGTCTTAGCTACTTCTCGAGGAAATTTCATCTCTAACATTACCCATTGTAAGCCCATTAAATACTTTTTGGTCATATACTTAAGCCAGTATTTATTTAAAAATAAAAAAAGAGCTATGGGTGTGATAATCCACCAATAGCCTGAAAACATATCTTTGTAGATATTTAAAATTTCCCCCATAATTGCTTGCCCCGAGCGAAGTCGAGGGGTTAATAAAAATTTAACTAAGCAACAACGTATTTTCCGTCTTCTACTCTTTTAACTTTTGTGGAACGATGAAGATTTAAAATAATTGTATTCGGCCTAACTTGTCTTTTTTCTAAAACCAAATCAATAATTTCTTTTTTGCTTAATGGTTTTTTGCTCTCGCTTAAAATCTTTTGGATCACGTCTTCAACTGTGCCCGATTCATATCCCCATTCACCAAGCGCATAAGTTCCACGTCCAATTAAAATAAATCTCGGATCTTTAATTAATTCATTATGCACTGTTTGAGTATATGCTGGTCTGTCCACAAAGGTCTTATTTATCAATTCGGTGATTGCTGTAAAGTGTTTCGGGTTACCATCTTTTTTTAATAAAAGATAAGCCCTGTCTTTCACCCCCTGAGGAGTAATTTCTGGCCAAAAACTTAAACCAATCTCACCAAAAATATTTTTATTAATATCTCTGGCAATTTCCAAAACAACACCAAACATCTTTGGAGGTATGTTGGAGTGCTTTTTAGAAAGCAGGTCCATTATTTCTGTTTCATGAAAAACTTTATTGTGTTTTTTAAAATGATCAATCAAAAAATCTACTATTTTCTTTGCTTTGTCTTTAGCGGTTTCATGACTAATCCAATAAGGATGGAATTTATCATCTTTAACTATTCTTTTAAATGGATCTCCTATCGTTAAAGACAAATAAACCTGACCTCTTGTGTGACGTAATTCTTTTGTGCCAGTGGCCATAAGATATAAATAATCTTCGCCCATGATATGCCCATGTTCTGCAAATAATTCATTTAAAAAATCAAAAGCGGCATCAAATAACGGCAAAACCTTTTCTGATTTTAAAATCTTTAAACCATTTTCTTCAAGCTGTCTTACTCTTTCTCTGGTTATGCCATGATCTTGACCAATGGCTTCTAATGTTTCTGTTTTGCCATTTTTTAAACCGAACCTACGCTCAACGACCTCTCTAACTCTTGGATTGGTTAGATAGTTTATTGCTTTCTCGATTTTCCTTGAAACGTCTTTTGAAAAAGTTGTTTTCTTTGTCATATGAATATAATATACTATATAAAAAATAACCTGTCAACCCTTCGACCAAATTTACAAATATATTGTTTTGCAGCGCGAGGGCGAATAGCCCTGCCCTATTCGGGCAAGCGCTGCTTGTGTTTAGGCATGTCTAATTCTAATTTATTATAAATCTTGTTTTGTTCTGGTAAATTTGGTGAAGGGTCAACCCTCTTCTAATTTTTGCCCTTAAGCCCCCAAGAAACCAAAATTGAGCTAGCCACAAATAAAGACGTATAAGTTCCGACAATAATGCCCACAATTAAAGTTAATGAAAAATATTTTAACGTTTCCCCGCCCATAAAAAACAGAACAAATAAAACAATCAACGTACAGGCGCCAGTGCTTAATGATCTGCCCAAGATTTGATTTAAACTTTTATCTATTGTTTCTGCAAAATTATTGGATCTGTCTTTTAAAATATTCTCCCTTACCCTATCAAAAACAATAACCTTGTCATTGATTGTATATCCCAGAATTGTTAATAGTGCTGCAACGATTGCAATATTGAATTGAACATTATAAAACCTACCAAGCAAAATTAACACCAGCAAAGTTACCGTCAAGTCCAACAAAAGGGTAACAATAGAAACAATGCCATATTGCCAACTCGCAATTGGCCATTTTAATTTTCTGAAAGAGATTGCAATATAGATTAATAAGGATGCCAAAGAAATGACTGCCAAGGCAATTGTTTTGTCTTTTAATTCTTTGCCAATTGTTGGACCAATGCTTTCAAATCTTTTTTCCTGAATAGGAGAAATTTCATTTAATTTTGAAATCATTTGTTGATGCGTGTCTTCATCGACGTCTTTAAGTCTTAAGATTACCCCATTATTATCGGTTGGCTGGACAACTATTTCCCCCAGATTAAAACTATTTAATTTTTCTTGAATTACAGCATTGGTTGGCCTGTCTTGAAAACTAACCTCCCATAACGTGCCTCCAAGAAAATCAATTCCCAAATTTAAACCAAAAATAAGCAAACAACCAATTGTTGCTAAAACCAAAACAATTGAGAAAAAATAATTTAATTTATGATATTTTACAAAACCTATGTTCATAACCAGATTTTTTTCCTTCCTTCTTTGGATCCAGAAAAGAATTTAATTAAATAATTAGTAATTACAATTGCTGAAAACATACTAATAATATTTCCCAAAATAAGCGTAAGCGCAAATCCTTTTACAAACCCGGTTCCAAATAAGAATAAAATTATACCAATTAAAATTGTTGTAAAATTACCATCACGAATTGATGACCATGCATTTTTAACGCCATTATTTAAAGCGTCCGTAAAATGTCTTCCTTGTTGTAATTCTTCTTTTGTACGAGAAAATATTAAAATATTTGCATCAACTGCCATGCCCATTGATAGTAAAAATCCAGCAATACCAGCCAAGGTCAATGTCACTGGAACAAGTTTAAACACGCTTAACAATGCAATAATATAGATAACCAATGAGACAGAAGCGAATAATCCGCTTAATCTATAAAGCACAATCATAAATAAAAATATAAGCAAAAATCCAATCATTCCCGCTTTCAAGCTTTGATTTAATGATTCCTGGCCCAAAGATGCCTCAATGTTTTGCTGACTAACTAAATTAATTGGTACGGGAAGTGCTCCGGCATTCAATCGTTCCGCTAATTGTTTTGCTTCTTTTTGTGTAAATTGTCCACTAATTTGTGCTTTACCGCTAGGAATTTCTTCATTAACGGTTGGAACGCTAATTGGTGCACCATCTAAATATATTGCTATTCTTTTGCCAATATTATTTTTTGTTAATTCTGCAAAAAGCTTTGTGCCCTCATCATTAAATTCCAAAGAAACATATGGTTGCATAGTTGTTTGGTCAAAAGACAATTGTGCATTTTTCAAAAATCTCCCTGTAAGTTGTGTAGAAATAAAATACGGGTCAATCATTAATACTTCGGCATCACCTGCTTCTTGTGCTTTTAAAATTGCATCGGTTTCTTCTACTGTTCTTTCTGTTTTAAATTCCAAATATGGTGTTTCGCCAATCATTTTAATTGCTTCGTGCGTATCTTTAACTCCCGGCAAATCAACAATCAGTCGATAAGAATCTTCGGCTTTATTAATTTGTACAATTGCTTCAGAGACACCAAACATGTTAACCCTTCTTTCAATGACATCTCTAATCCCACTTAAAGAACTATCTCTGTCTACCTCGCCAATACTAGAAAGATCTGCAAAATAAATTAAATGCGTTCCGCCCTGCAAATCTAAGCCAAGTTTAAATGGTATCTTAAAAAATGTTGGTATTCCTAAATGAAGATTATTATTAATCCAATTAGCTGAACCGTCCCATGCTTTCGGGTAAATTAAGCTGCCAGCCAAAATAACAAAAACAAAAATTCCCAGCACAATGAGCCGGATTTTATTTTTTTGTTTTACTGCGCGTCCTGTTTTTTGGACAACTGGTTGATTTTTTATAAACGCCATGAACTTTTATATTAACTTAAAAAAAATATTTTGTAAAGTAAAAAGCGGTTTTCTTAAATTTCATAAATTTATTATAACACGATTTATTTTTCACAAACTATTGACAACCAAGCCAAATAGGAATACGATATAAATGTTTTACAAGTTTCAAATAAGGAGGAATCACAATGGACACGATTTTGATCAGTGGGAAAATCAAGCCCAACACATCGAGGAAGAAAAGGATCGAAATTCTCAAGAAAGTTTTTTACGAATACCTGTGCGAGGATCCAATCGACGGAACGCCGTTCGATGGCGATTTCACCGATTTCTTTCTGAAGATGGAAAAGAAATACGAGAATCAATAACGATTCTGTCCGCACCTTTCGCCCATTACCGTGCCCGAACCCTGTTCGGGCATTTTTATTTCTTGCAACGTTTTTGTTTTTTTAATTTTATTTCTCTTAACACATCTGTTGCTTTTTTCATGGCGTATCTATTCGTTTCTTCGAGAGAAATCTTAATTCTTTCTGCAATCTCCTGAAGAAAAGTGGCATCAATAATATCCTCGTTCCCCTTATAGGGCGCGAAAGAAGCAATCCATTCTATTGTTTCCTGCGTGGTCATATCTTCTTTGTCGGGCATCTTATCGATTAATTCATCAATTTCTTCCTCTCTTTCGGAGGTCATCTCTTTTTCAAGGTTTTCGATTTTTAGTTTTTCTGGTTTTAAATTTGGTTTTTCAAATTTATTCATATTTTTATTTTCCCATATTTTTTATTTTTTGCTTGTATTTTTGCCAGCTAACGGAAGTTCTGATAAATTTGATTTACCAATTGCAAAAATTAATTTACCAGAAAATGGCTTGCCCTGCTTTTGCATTAATGCCAAAGCACACGAACGATGCATTCCCTCGATCACAAAAATCTTTTTGTTTTTTAATTCCAATACGGTAATCACTGAATTCTTTGGGTAATTTTTTGCCATTGATTTAATTGGTGGATAATTTATGATTTCTGGGTTCATTGCTAATTCTCCAAAAGATTTTGTTTTTTCGTTATTATAATACCTTTCTATCCATGTTCTAAACGGTCCTCCAAACCAATTTAAAACCACCTTTGAAGGATTTTCTATTTCATAAAACCCCCAATCTGCCTTGGCACATTTAAATCGTTTGGCATATCCATTTAAACGCCAATCCGCCCAAGATGCGAACCCTCTTTCCTTAGCAATGGTATTCCAGTTCTCTTTTTCACCTTCATTTTTATACCATTCCAAAAACACCTCTTCCCATTCACATTTCCTAATTAATTTAATTTGCTTATTCATGAATTTATCTTTCTTATTAATATTTTGGTAATTGAATTACCAAAATATTGTATTTTCTTAACATCACAATAAATTTCATATCCCGCATCAGTCAAAATTTTCGGTCTTTTATCGGCCATAACAATTTTATTCTACGTGAGTATATTGATATGATAATTGATTATATTCTTGTGTGGGATATTCGCAAATTCCCTCTTCGTGCCAGAGTAAAAAATAAGCAATTTCGGCGTCTAATGCCATGCGACTGCAAACCGTACAATATGGCTTGCCAGATTTTTTTATTTCTCCATTTTCATCGACTCGGACAAAGTAAAGTTTTGATCCCTTAAGTCTGTCTGGATTTATCTTTAATGCGTCTATAATTGCTCGCCATTCAGCGTGCATACAACACGTTTTATCATATTTTGGTTTTCCGGAACCAAATTCTTTGCCACAGACACGATTATCTTCTTGATCTAATGGTGGGGCATTATAGCCCTGTCCAATGATTTTGTTATCATTCACAATAACAGCTCCGCACTTTGCCTTATGGCACAAGGCCTTTTGTGCAACCTTTTTCGCCTCACACATCCATTGAATCGCCTCTTGTTCTTTTTGCTCTTTTAAATATTCCATTTTTTATTTTCCGCAACCCTCCTTCGCCCCATCTACGCCAAAGCTACGATGGGCAAGCAAGGCTTCGGAAGGGCAAGGCATTTTTTATAAATTTTTGCCACAACAATGTTTATATTTTATTGGTCGGCCATCTGAATGAGTCGCTCCGCACGGACAAGGATCGTTTCTGCCTACGTGTTTTGCCTGCCCGCCCTGCAAGTCAACCCCGCCTGCAACGTAAGCTTGCGAGCGGGCAGGTTGTTGACGTTGCGGGCGGGTGTTTTGGCCCTTCATTTCTACTTTCAACAACATATCCACGATCGAATTATTGATTTCATTCATCATGCTACCAAATAAACGATGACCTTCGTTTTTGTATTCCACCAACGGATCTTTTTGACTATAAGCCCTTAGAGAAACACTTTCCCTTAAACATTCCATTGTTTCCAAATGCTCCATCCAAAGCATATCGATTGTGCGTAACATTACAAATTTTTCTAAATTTCCTTTTTCATTTTCTGGAACGTCTTTAACTTTTTCCTCGTATTGTTTTAATTCTTCTTCGTTCATTAAATCTTTGATTTTATTGTGAATTTCTTCATCGGTAGAATCAAACAAAACTTCTTTTCGCATATTATAAACCGCATTTCTTTGTTTGTTCATTACTTCATCATAGTCCAAAACGTGTTTTCGAATATCAAAATTATATCCTTCAATTTTGCCCTGTGCTTTTTCAATTGCACTAGAAATCATTCTGTTTTCAATCGGCTGATCTTCGGGAACTTTCAACATATCCATTAAACTCTTAATTTTATCCGAACCGAATCTTTGCATTAACTCATCTTCCAAAGAAACAAAAAACTGTGTCGAACCAGGATCTCCTTGTCTTCCCGATCTTCCTCTCAGTTGGTTATCTATTCTACGCGCCTCATGTCTTTCTGTGCCTAAAACATGTAACCCGCCCGCTTCTTTTACTTTTTGTGCTTCTTCTGTGTTTTGTGGCATACCGCCCAAGACAATATCAACTCCACGGCCAGCCATGTTAGTTGCAACCGTAACCGCACCCAATCTACCCGCCTGAGCAATAATTGCTCCTTCTTGTTCATGTTGTTTCGCATTTAAAATTTCGCATTTTATTCCTTCTCTTTTTAAAAGCATTCCCAAATACTCATTTTTTTCAATTGAAATTGTGCCGATTAAAACTGGCTGTCCTTTTGCGTGTCTTATCTTCACTTCTTCGGCAATTGCTTTAAATTTCCCTTTTTCTGTTTTATAAATTTGATCCTGTAAATCACTTCTCACCATTGGGTTGTTGGTAGGGATAACGATCGTATCTAACTTATAGACTTTATCAAATTCTTCAGAATTGCTTAGGGCAGTTCCAGTCATACCGGCTAATTTGTTATACATTCTAAAAAAGTTTTGAAAAGTAATTGTTGCCAATGTTTTGGATTCTTTTTGTACAATAACATTTTCTTTTGCTTCTATCGCTTGGTGCAAACCACCAGAATATCTTCTGCCAGGCATAAGTCGTCCAGTAAATTCATCAACAATTATAACTTCACCATTGTTTACAACATATTCTTTATCTCTTTTAAATAAAACTTCCGCGCGCAACGCCTGTTCTAGGTGGTGCACAATTTGAATTCCAGTTTCTTCATAAATATTACTCATACCTAAAATCTTTTCCATTTTATCCATGCCAGCATTAGTTAAGGTTACAGAGCGTTTTTTCTCATCAATTTTATAATCAGTATCTTTTTCAAGTTTTGGAACAATTAAAGAAAACTTTTTATACAAATCAGCTGATTCAGTATCTGGCGCAGAAATAATTAATGGCGTTCGTGCTTCATCAATTAAAATGCTATCAACTTCATCAATAATTACAAAATTGTGTTCTCGTTGCGAAATTTGTGATTCTTCATAGGCCATATTGTCTCGCAAATAATCAAATCCAAATTCATTATTTGTGCCATATAAAATGTCGGCGGCATAGGCCTCTTTACGAGTACAGGGTTTTAAATAATCTTCAACAATTTTAAATCCACCCACCTCATCACGTTCTGTGTCTAATTCTAATTCTGGCTTGCTCGCCGTAGCTTTAGCGTAGGCGGGGTCATAAATATAAGATTTCTCATGATTAATACAAGAAACTGATAATCCTAATAAATTATAAACTTGTCCCATCCAAACCATATCTCTTTTTGCTAAATAATCATTAACCGTAACCAATTGTGCTCCTTTGCCATCTAGGGCATTCAAATAAAGCGCTAAAGTTGCGGTTAGGGTTTTTCCCTCTCCTGTTTTCATTTCGGCAATCCGACCTTGGTGCAAGACAATCCCACCAATTAATTGCACATCAAAATGTCTTTGTTTCAAAGTCCTTTTTGCTGCCTCGCGAATGTTGGCGAATGCTTCTGGCAAAATATCATCCAGGGTCTCCGACCCTGTCCCGAGCGCAGTCGAGGGATTGATTCTTTTTTTAAATTCTCCGGTTTTATTTTTTAAATCTTCATTTGAAAAATGCTCGAATTTTTGTTCGAGCTCATTTATTTTATCAACCAACACCTGAATTTTATTTAAATATTTTTTGTTCGGATCTCCGAATAATTTTTCTAACATACCTTTATCTTAGCAATTTTAAACCACAAAAACAAGAGCAAAGAATTGCCCGAGGTCAGACCTCGGGCAATTCTCATTTTGCCTTGACTTCATTGTGCACAATCCAACCCTTAACAGACTTCAAACAATTACCTTTTCCTCCCATCACGTCTAAAAGAAAATCTTTATTAATCACTGATGGAAAATTTTTATTATCAATATAGTCTAAATAACTTGACCATCTATAATTTTCTAGAAATTCTATTGTTTTTACCGTATCTTTTATTCCCCTCTCTTTCCATTTCGGTTCGACTAAAGATATCGGATTGGAATGAATATAAACAAAGGCCGTTTGTAATTGTTCATCAGTTTTAACTCTTGTCGCCCAAAACTTTCCTTGAAAAAGATGGCCTCTTTTTTTATATTTCCTATTGAAATATCCCGCATAGCCAGTGCCAAGTTTTCTCATAAATTTTGTAATACCATTGTCCTTGATTTGCCTTAATAACAAATGAATATGATTTGGCATAAAACAAAATGCTAAAATTTCCACCAACAAATCCCTTTCGCCAAAAGCAGAGACACCCGAGGTCAGACCTCGGGTGTCTCTGCTTTGTAGTCCTCTTTTGTCCCGAATACTAACTGGCTTCGCATTATTAAATTCATAAATGGAAAAAACCATTCGATAATAATCGCTTTGGTTTTTAAAAATTGCCATATCTGCTGTGCCCCTAATTGTTATATGATAAATTTCATCATTAACTAATTGTGGTCGTTCAATAGACATATTGTTTTACCCGAGGTCAGACCTCGGGCACGTTCTATTTATATTGAAGTTTTGTCTGCTCCTTTCGGATACCAGTTTAATTCTGATTTATTGATTATAAAAACCGATTCTGGCTTTGCGCCCGAAGATAAAAATAATTCACCAGTCATATTCAACCAATATAATGTTCCCGTATCCGCGCCAGTTACTTCTAATTCATAAACTTTTGGCGAGTCAGAATATCTATAATAATTTGAGGTTATAAATGCATCTCTGACTTGTGGTCTTACTGTTTTAATACTACTCCAACCGCCCAAATGTCCATACATATTAAAAATCACAGGATTTAAAAATAATCTTTTGTGTCCAGCTTGATTTATGATAAAAACATCTAAATCGCCTTCTGCGCGAATTAAATCCCCTTCTTTTAAGCCATAGTCTTCTGGTTTAGCCATTCCCGTTATCGGCGGAATTGGTGGGCTAATAACGTCTTCCAAAACCGTGGTTGCAACTGAAAGCACAAAAGTGTTTACTGGGTCATTATTTGTAAATCCAGTTTTTTTAAATTGATTTGAAATTAAAATTGTTACTGAATCGATATTATCTTTAAAATTGGGTATTTCTAAGATTCCTTTTTGCCCAGATAATAAAATGCTACCGATGGTTGGCCTGTTGCTTTGATTAATGTAATCCAAAATATAAATTACATTAAAATTTCCATTATTAGTTCCTGCTTCAAATTCTATTTCCAAGTCCTTGGCAATAGCGTTCGATTCTTGTTTATTAAAAAATCTATACATATACGGGGACCAATCTTTTGCTTGCTGAGAAAGATTAATAATGTTCTCCGATGTTATGCTATAGGTTATAGGACTAATATTAATTGAACCTTTTAAATAAGGATTTTTATACCCAAATTGTCCACCATATAACGTAGAATCATTTAAAAAATTAGTAATTGCCCAACTATTAAATATTTGAGAAAAATTAAGATTATAACTTTTTGATGCCAGCGCGGTTTCAATGCTTTTAATCCCAGTATCTGATGTTTGCATAATGTATTGAAAAACATCATCACCAAATTGTTCGGCCAAATAATGTCCAAATAAATTCACTGACGGATAATCATATCTATCTCCTTGCCACTCGGTCAGAGAACTAAATGGTCTGGCCAAAAAATCATCAACCCTTCTTTCTAAATTACTTCCCACATATTCACTGTCGTAACCACAAATTGTTGGTGCATATTCGCTGCGCATTTCATTAGACCAAACATCGTCCTCAACGCCCCTTTCTCTCTCTTTCTGGTTCCAACTAATTAAATGTTGCATTTCGTGTGCCAATAAACTATAAATTAAAGAATTGGCAATTTGATCAGAATTAAGATAAATCATTTCGCGCATATTTGATCTTGGTTCGCTGGTTTGTAATCTTTCATCTTTTGAATTAAAATAACCACCCGCCGTTGCTTTAAGCTTGGTCAATAAAATTGTTATTTTCGCATCATTATCAATGCCTGGATTCCACTCACTTCCAAAGACATAAGTTAAATTTGGATAAATTGTTTCATCAAATTCATTGGCCAACATATCAACGTATCCCAAATAATTATTTTTTTGCGTAGCGGTTAATCCATTCCAATAAACATCTTCTATATAAAAATAAGCATTATCAGAAATTTTTCTTAAAGTTGCTAATGCCTCTATGCGACCATCATAATCATATTCTGAATCTAAATAAAATCTTAGGTTTTTATTTAGATCATCAGCAGCAAAAGCGCTCGAAAAAAGAATAACAAAAACCCCGCCTGAAATCAGCAGGGCTAAAACTATTTTCTTTTTTATTGAAAAGAATTTCATAATTTAAATACCACAAATTACGTCGCCTAAGGAGCCCGGAAAGTAAAAACCCCAATACTTGGTATTGAATGGGTACTGGTTCCAAGCTCCTCAGGCAACACAATCACCTAATTAAGTATAGCTGAAATAAATAAATTGTGTCAAACCCCTGTACTGGTTCATATGATATGATTCACTTTAGATATGTTTACGAGGCTAAGCCTCGTAAGATGGTTCCAATATAACACTTTGAACATTGTCTGAATCCATCTCCTTTAACCACCCATTAATGCTTTGTTTGTATTTTGTTTCTCCATTAAATGTATCCAATAAAAACTTACGACTTGTAATTGATGGAAAATTTTTCTTACCACAATAATCTAGGTGGCTAGACCACTTATAATGATTTAAATATTCTATGGCTTTATTATAATCTTTTATTTTTCTGTATCGCCATTCAGGAAATTTCATATCAAGAGGATTGAGATGAATATAATATGGAAGATTTAAAAAATGATTTTCTTTATCAATTAAGACGGCATTAAACGTGCCTTGAAATAATGAACCAACTCTTTTGTATTTTTTATTGAACGACATTGTGTATCCGGTTCCGAGTTTGTGCATG
>JAZDGD010000003.1:0-17874 GCA_043807255.1 Patescibacteria group bacterium | reverse complement strand
GACAAAACAAAAAACACCACAAAGGTTTCGGCCGTTAGCGCTAACTCGGACTCTGTTGGTTTGTATTTGAATTCCTTCAATGCTTCCTTTGATGACGGCAGTAGGCGTTTTCGTGTCGCTCTGTAAATTTCGAGGTTTTTTGTCGTCCCGACGCAAGGTTGGGATAAATCCGTGAGGTTTGGATTTGTCCCGACGTTAAGTCGGGACAAGGAATTGGAGTTGGAATAGGACAAAAAATCCCTTTAGGGATTTTTTATTTTTAAAGAAAAAGGTATAATTAAGATATGGATAAAAAACGAGCGAAAGAGAGAATTGAAAAATTAAAAAAAGAAATTTGGAAGCATAGTTATGCTTACCACGTTTTAGATAACCCCGATATTTCCGATGCTGCTTTTGATTCTTTAAAAAACGAATTAGAGGAATTAGAATATAAATTTCCTGACTTAATAACTTCTGATTCGCCGACACAACGCGTAAGCGGAAAACCGTTAGATAAATTTCAGAAATTTCATCATACAACACCAATGCTTTCTTTCAATGATGCGTTTGATAAACAAGAAATGTTAGATTGGCAAAATCGCAATGACAAAATTGTAAAAAATTACGATAAAAATGGTTATTATTGTGAATTGAAAATTGATGGTTTGGCAATTGAATTGATTTACGAAAATGGCATTTTAAAAACTGGCGCAACTAGGGGAGATGGAATAATTGGAGAGGACGTAACTCAAAACTTAAGAACAATAGCGAGCATACCATTAAGATTACAGGGAAAATTTCCTAAAGAATTAATTGTTAGGGGAGAAGTATTTTTAAGTACCAAGGAATTTAAAAGAATAAATCAAGAATTAGAAAAGAAGAAAGAAAAAGTTTACGCTAATCCAAGGAATTTGGCGGCTGGTTCGATCAGACAATTAGACCCGAAGATTGTTGCCGGGAGAAAATTAGATTCTTTAATGTATGTTTTAATTACTGATTTAGGGCAGAAGATTCATGAAGACGAACACAAACTTTTAAAATCATTTGGTTTTAAAATCAACCCTCATAATAAATTTTGCAAAAATTTAGACGAAGTCGAAAAATTCAAAGATTATTGGGAGAAAAATCGAGAAAAATTGGATTATGAGATTGATGGATTGGTTATAATCACAAGCGAAAATGCGATGTTTAAAAAATTGGGTGCAATTGGTAAATCGCCAAGAGGAGCAATCGCATATAAGTTTTCTGCAAAAGAAGGAACAACAATTATTGAAGATGTGATTTGGCAAGTCGGCAGAACCGGCGTTTTGACTCCGGTGGCAGTATTGAGGCCAGTGCAAGTCGGCGGAACAACAATTACGCGTGCAACGTTGCACAATTTTGACGAAATAAAACGATTGGAAATAAAAATAGGGGACACAGTAATTGTGGGTCGTGCCGGAGACGTAATTCCAGACATTATAAAGCCATTAAAAGAATTAAGAAATGGTAAAGAGAAAGAAATTTACGTTCCGCATGTTTGCCCGATTTGTGGGTCGAAAGTTACAAAGACTGGCGATGAGGTTGCATATAAGTGTGCAGATAAAAATTGTGGAGCAGTTTTGAGGGAAAGAATTTATCATTTTGTTTCAAAAAAAGCATTTGACATTACTGGCGTTGGACCGAAAATTATTGATCGATTTTTGGATGAAGGATTAATTAAAGATGCGGGAGATTTATTTTCATTAAAGGAGGAAGACGTAAAGCACTTAGAGAGATTTGCCGAAAAATCAGCAGAAAATATTATTAAATCAATTCAATCAAGAAAAGAAATAAAATTAGAAAAGTTTTTATTCGGTTTGGGCGTATTGCAGGTGGGCGAAGAAACAGCATTTGATTTGGCTAGGCGATATGGAAATTTAGAAAAAATAAAAAGCGTCTCGAGAGAAGAACTAGAAAAAATAAACGATGTTGGACCAAAAGTATCAGAATCGATTTATAAATGGTTTAGAGAGAAAAAGAACCTAGATTTTTTGCAAAAACTTCAAAAAGCTGGTATAGTGATAGCAAGTCAAAAGTCAAAAATCAACCCGCCTACCGGCGAGGCAGGAAGTCAAAAATTAATTGGAAAAACGTTTGTTTTGACCGGAGAAATGGAAAAAATGACCAGAGATGAAGCGAAAGAGAAGATTCGCGAATTGGGTGGAGATGTTTCGGGTTCGGTTTCAAAAAATACAGATTTTGTTGTTGTAGGATTTGAGCCGGGCTCAAAATTTGATAAAGCACAGAAATTGGGCGTAAAAATAATTAACGAAAAAGAGTTTATTAAATTGATAAAATGACAATGGACGAAATTGTACAAATCATTAAATCGTGTAGAATGCTTGACAAAAGATTAAATTTTGCTATACTTAAGTTGTTAATCTCACTGCCTTCCTTCTGCCTTGTGCAGGACGACGGCAGTTTTAATTTATCATGAAGCGAACAATCGTTTTTATCGATGGCAATAATTTTTATTTCAAGCTCAAAGAGTTAGCTGACAAAAAATTTGGTTTGCTTGATTTCGATTTTAGAAAATTTTCCGAATGGCTAGTTCAACCGAATGAATTACTAGAAATTCGTTATTATATTGGTGCAATTAGACGTCAGAAAAATAATATAAAAAGCGAAGAGATGTATGCTAATCAGCAGAGATTGTTTAGAAAATTGCAAGTTCAAAATATCGAGGTTGTTTTAGGGCAACTAATTCAACATCCCGATAAAACATTTCATGAGAAGGGCGTAGATGTTCGATTGGCCGTTGAAATGATAAGATTTGCACGAGAGAATAAATACGATGTAGCCTATTTGGTTAGTTCAGATACAGATTTGGTTGCGGCAATCGAAGAAGTTCAATCATTTAATAAAGTTGTGCAATATATAGGAACTGCCAAGGGCCAGTCTTTTGGACTATCTAAGGCGTCAAATGATGTTCGTCTGTTGCGATCCGAAGACTTGGAAAAGTTTTTTCCAAATTTGCTTGTATAAAAAATCATATGTCAAACATGAACAAAGAACAAGTCGAACATATTGCTAAATTAGCAAGAATAAAATTAACAAAAAAGGAAGAAGAAAAGTTTACCAACGATCTTTCTTCGATTTTGAATTATATTGACAAATTAAATGCAGTCGACACGGAAAACATTAAGCCAATACAACAAATAACGGGATTAGAAACGATTGTGCGAAAAGATAAAACAGGGAACCCGCCTTCGTCTAACGACTACGGCGTGGCAAGCAAAATATTAGAACAGGCGCCGGATAAACAAAATAATTATTTTAAAGTTCCGAAGATATTGGAATAATCCCTTGGCTCGAATTATTTATATAAAAGACACGTGTTGATTTTTTTAATAAAAAAATCACACTCTATCTCGGTCCGATGGCGATCGGACCTGCGATGCGGACTTTTATATAAACAATTTTCGCCACATAATATGGACACATCTAAATTAACAATTGAATCAGCTAGAAAGGGGATGATAAAAAAAGAATTTACTTGTACCGAATTGGTTCGAGCTTATTTAGATAAAATCAAAAAAGACAATAAAGAAATAAATAATTTTTTAGAAATTACAGAAAAATTAGCATTAGAACAGGCAAAAAAGATTGACGATAAAATTGAAAGAGGAGAAAAGATAGAAGGATTAGAGGGGATTCCGATTGCAATCAAAGACAATATTTTGGTTGAAGGATACAAATGTACTGCTGGTTCTAAAATTTTAGAAAACTATAAGGCAACCTATGACGCAACAGTAATTAAAAAATTAAAAGACGCCGGAGCAATTATTATTGGAAAAACGAATTTAGATGAGTTCGCAATGGGCTCTTCAACAGAAAATTCTGCATATGGGGTTGTGAAAAACCCAATCGACAAAACACGAGTTCCTGGTGGTTCTTCTGGCGGTTCTGCGGCTGCGGTTGTGGCTAATCATTGTTTGGGCGCATTGGGATCTGATACTGGTGGATCGGTGCGTCAGCCAGCAAGTTTTTGTGGTGTCGTGGGTTATAAGCCAAGCTATGGCATGGTTTCGAGATATGGATTAATTGCCATGTCTTCTTCTTTGGATCAAATCGGAACTTTTGCAAAAACGGCCGAAGATGCAAAATTAATTTTTGACACGATTAAAGGAGAAGACAAAATGGACTCGACCACTGTAAATTCAGAGTCAAAAGTCAAAAGTCAAAAGTCAAATTTTCAAAACTTGCGAATTGGGGTGCCGAAAGAATATTTTGCAGAAGGGATTAACCCTGAAGTTAAAGAAAAAATTAAAAAGGCAATCAACATTTTTCAAAATATCGGAGCAGAAATAAAGGAAATAAGTTTGCCTTCAACAGATTATGCTTTGGCTGTTTATTATATTATTATGCCAGCAGAGGTGAGTGCCAATTTGGCAAGGTTTGATGGTATCAGATACGGAAAGTTAAAAGTTAAAAATCAAAAATTAAAAGTCAATTTACTTGAACATTACCTGGGAACTCGCGCAGGATTTGGCGATGAACCAAGAAGGAGAATAATTTTAGGAACTTATGTTTTGTCTGCCGGCTATCGAGACGCTTATTATAATAAAGCACAAAAAGTGCGTGCATTAATCAAAAAAGAATTTGACGAAGCATTTAAATCGGTCGATATTATTTTAACGCCAACAGCACCTACGCCAGCGTTTAAAATTGGTGACAAAAAGGACCCTTTGTCAATGTATTTATCTGATATTTATACAACCCCGGCATCTTTGGCGGGATTGCCAGCAATTTCCGTGCCTTGTGGGGAGGTAAACGGTTTGCCAATTGGCTTACAAATAATTGGACCACAATTTTATGATGAATTTATTTTCGAAATCGCTCAAATTTTCGGGCAATTATCTAAATAATCCAGATTATGCGGAAAGTGCAAAAGTTGTTATTGCAAATAACAATAATTACAATGACCCGGTAAAGGAAGGCATGATACGATTAATGGCTCAAGCAAGAACTGTTTGGACTGATTTTGGCGCCAGTGTTTTTGATTTTTTTAAGTCCTATAAATTTAAAGAAATTATTTTTACGTTGAAGACAATTTCTTTTATTTTGACTTTAATCTTATTGGCAATTATTATTTATGTTTTTATTAAATCCAATTCTTTGAATAAGGCGAAAACAATCACTGACAATAAAAAATCTGTTTTTAAGAAAAAGAAAACTCAAAAAAAATGGATAAAAATTGAAAAAAGATTTAATTCGGGGATTGAAGCGAATTATAAATTAGCAATTTTGGAAGCGGATAATTTTTATGACGAGTGTTTGAAAATTTTGGGCTATGAGTCAGAAAAAAATCTTAGCAATGTTGATGAAATAAAAAAAGCCAAAAAAATTAAAAATAGAATAGTTGAAGATTCTGGTTTTATGCTAACAACAGAAGATACAAAAAATAGTTTGGATGCTTATAAAAAAGGATTGACAGAATTAAACGTAATTTGAATTTGCTTTTTTAAAATTTCGTGTTAATATGTATAAATCCCGCCATGGCGGGATAAAATATCGCGGGGTAGAGAAGTAGTATCTCACCTGGCCCATAACCAGGGGATCGTTGGTGCAATTCCAACCCCCGCAACATAAATTGACACAAAATAGAACCTCCGCTATAATTAAATTGTAGAATTATTCGGGGGTTCTATTATGGCCAAATCTAAAGAAAAAAATAAAGCAATAGATTTAAGAATAGGTGGTGCAAGCATTAAAGAAATTGCGAAACAATTACAAGTTTCGAAAGGCACTGTTAGTTTGTGGTGTCGTGATATTAAATTAACCCTTAATCAACTTAAAAATTTATATGAGAGACAAAGACAAGGAGCATATAAGGGGTCTAGAGTACAATACGAAAGAAGATTAAAAAAAATAGAAGAATGCAAAAATCAAGGCATCAAAGAGATAGGGATTTTATCGGATAGAGAATTGATGTTGGTAGGACTATCTCTTTATTGGGGCGAAGGTGCAAAATCCGAAAGCAGTAAAAAGGTTAAAATTAGTAATTCTGATCCACGATTGATTAAATTAACAATAAAGTGGTTTAAATCAATATGGAAGATAAGCAACGATAGATTCACTTTTAGGGTAGGAATTAATGAAATACATAAAGATCGGATAAAAAAAGTAGAAAAATATTGGGCGCGTATCACTGGTTTTTCTTTAAGATATTTTTATAAAAGTACTTTAATTAAAGTAAAAAATAAAAAACATTATAAAAATTTTCCAACATATTACGGGACTTTAATAATCGAAATTAAAAAACCAGCGGAGTTGCACTATAAAATTTTAGGATTAATCGAGGGATTATCAAAAAGTTGAGACTGTTATCGAGACGGGGTAGCTCAGTTGGTTAGAGCACCACACTCATAAAGTGGAAGTCGTGAGTTCAAATCTCACCCCCGTCATTTTTCTTAAAACCTTATTATGCAGCTGTAGCTTAGATGGCTTAAAGCGCTTCCCTGTCACGGAAGAGACCGAGGGTTCGAATCCCTTCAGCTGCGTCACGTAATAAATTTATTTTGCAATTCTAAAATCCTCTTTGGACGGGAGGATTTTAAGTTTACTTGGGGGCGCAAAAACTTGACATGCGATTTTACGTGATTTACACTGGAAGAAGACATATTTGGGCACTTCTGGACTACACATTACAAGATTTATGAAAAAAGATAACATTTTAGAAATAATGAGATCAAAAAACACGGTCTTTACATCCAAAGACATTGCTTTGATTTGGAATGAATCTACCCCCAGCGCCTTAAAGAAAAAAATATATCGCTATGTTAAAGCAGGTAAGATGTATGCAATCAGAAGGGGTCTTTATGCCAAAGATAAAGATTACAACAAGTTTGAACTGGCGACAAAAATATTTACTCCTGCATATATAGGTTTTGAAACGGCATTAGTTAAGGCGGGATTTATATTCCAATTTTATGGACAAATATTTATTGCTTCTTATCTTTCAAGAGAAATTATTGTAGATGGCCAAACATATATTTTTAAAAAAATAAAGGACTCAATGCTCACTAACAAAATTGGAATAGAAGTAAATGAAAATTATTATATTGCTTCTCCCGAAAGAGCATTTTTAGATATTCTCTATTTGCATAAAGATTATTATTTTGACAATTTATCATCTTTAAACTGGGATAAGGTTTACGAAATCTTACCGATATACGGAGGCAATAAACGAATGGAGAAAAAGGTTAAAGAGCACCATGAAGGATATTACAAAACATAAAAATATAATGATTAGAATCTTGAAAGACATATATATGGACAACACCATTGGACCTGTTTTGGGTTTTAAGGGCGGAACCGCTGCTTTATTGTTCTATGGTCTCGATCGTTTTTCGGTTGATTTAGATTTTGATTTATTAGATGAGACAAAAGAAGATTATGTTTTTGAACGAATTAAAAAAATATTAGAAAGCTATGGCACAATCAAAGAAATTCATAAAAAAAGATTTAACCTTTTTTATTTGCTTGCTTATGCCGGAAAAACGCAAAGCGAACACAATATTAAAGTTGAGGTAAATCGTCGTAATTTTGATTCAAAATATGAAGTAGCAAACTATTACGGTATTTCAATGTTAGTGATGACCAAAGAAGATATGTTCGCACATAAAATAGTGGCAATGTATGAACGAATTAAAAAGACAAGTCGTGATATTTTTGATGTTTGGTATTTTTTACAAAATGATTGGCCAATAAATAAACAAATTGTGGAAAATCGTACAAAAATGTCTTATAATGCTTTTTTAAATAAAAACATAAAAGCATTAGAAAAATTTAATAATAAAGATATTCTTGCTGGTATGGGCGAATTATTAACTGAAAAACAAAAAGATTGGGCTCGAACAAAATTGCGAACAGAAACAATATTTTTATTAAAAGTGTGGTTGGAGAATGAAAAATAAAAGAAAGAATAATTATTATAGCTTTAAAGATAACGGATTGATATAAGGGCGATTGTGGTCAAAAACGTGAAAATGTGTGTTTTTGGGTGGTTTTTCACGGTTATATTGACAAAACGGTGAATAGGAATATAATAAAGATATATGACAAAAATACTTAACGTTTTTAATAGTATAAACTCTCTTCGTGAGAGATATTATAAAGCATCTACCGGCAAAGATGCGCTTATTAAACTTATCGCCGAAACAGAAGTAGCCGAGCAAGTATATAATTCTAATGCCATAGAAAACAGCACACTTACTCTTGAAGAAACCGAAAAAATACTTCTTCAAATTGATTTAGAAAGATACATTACTGAAAGAGAAATTTTTGAAGCAAAAAATTTAGCACGAGTTGTGTCGTACATAGACAAAAAATCTAAAGAGCAAGAACTTAATTTGGAAGTAATTTTATTGCTTCATAAAATGTTGATTTCAAATATCCGCGATGATGTTGCGGGAAGATTTAGAAAAAATGACGAATATGTTCGTGTCGGAAATCATATCGCTCCCAATCCAAAAGAAGTGATCGATCGCCTCGAAAAAATGTTGGTAGAATATAACGCCACAAGTCATGAAAATATTATTAAACGTATCGCACGCTTACATCTTACTTTCGAATATATACACCCGTTTGTTGACGGCAATGGTCGTATCGGTAGGGTGATAAATAATTATTTGCTTATACGAGAAGGATTTGTTCCAATAAACATAAAATTCATTGACAGAAAAAAATATTACGATGCATTTAAAGAATTTGACGATAAAAACACAACCACTATTATGGAGGAAATCGTAGGAAAAGCGCTCACGAACAGTTATCACAAGCGATTAGCATATTTGGAAGGTAAAAAAATTATTACTCTTGTTGATTATGCCAAGAACAACAAGCTTTCACATTCAAATCTTATAAATAAGGCCGTAAGACAAACCATTGAAGCGTTTTTGGAAAAGAGTGTTTGGAAAATTGGTATATAAAAATTAATAATCAATACAAACATATGGACTGGTGTTTTGCGACCATAAACAATAAAACCGGTGAAATATATTTTAACAAAAATAAAAATGGCAAAATTAAATTTTTGAACCATTGCTATGTTAAGAGAGAAGACTTTAAAAACAAACAAGAACAAAAATGTCTTATAATGCTTTTTTAAATAAAAACATAAAAGCATTAGAAAAATTTAACAACAAAGACATTCTTGCTGGTATGGGTGAATTATTGACCGAGAAACAAAAGGACTGGGCTCGAACAAAATTGCGAACAGAAACAATATTTTTATTGAAAGCGTGGTTGGAAAGCGAAGAATAACTCAATGAAATTATATTTTGATATTGATGGGGTTCTCATTGCACAGGGACGAAAACCGGCTAATTATGTAGCCGAATTTCTTAAAATAGCCACAGAGGAGTACGATTGTTATTGGCTTACAACTCATTGCAAGGATAATTCCGAGGCTTCAATCGCAATGGAACACATCAAGGATGTTTTGCCAACCGAAGCATTGTCTTGTTGCAAATTGATTAAACCCACAAATTGGTCCCATGAAAAAACTGAAGCGATTGATTTTAATTCTGACTTTCTCTGGTTTGATGACGTTTCATTTGACTTTTCAAAAGAAGTTTTAGCACAACACAATAAATCCAGCAGTTTTGTGCTGGTTGATTTGATAAACAACCCCGATCAGTTAAAAGAGTTAATAAAATTACTATAAGATTAATTTTCAAAATGAAATTTTAATGAAAATCTTTTATCGAGTTTTTGCCCCTGAGGCTGGAAAAAATCGGATGGAAGATGTATGATATGGGTAGAATAATTAATTAATAAAAAATCCAAAGTGGTATTGACAAATCTTTTGTTATATACTATAATGGCATCATTATTATGAAAACGTATAAAAACAACATAACGATCTTAATTGTTCTGCCTATTTTATTAATAGGTGGATTTTTTGTTTGCACTTTTGGTGTTAATGCCCAAACCGCTTCATATCAAAGGGTTGATTTAGGAATCGGTTGGAATATTGTTTCCACGCCAAAAGTTTTATCAAGTCATGAGTTTTCTGTCTCGGGAACCTCTGCAAATTTTGATATTTATTTATTAAGTCCTAATTCTATTAGTGGTTGGAAAACGATGCAAGAAGCTGGTCAAACCGAATTTCAGCCGTTGTTTTCTTATTTTATTAATAACAAAACGGGACAAGCACAAACACTTAAATTTTATTATAATGATAATTTGTCGCCGAGCCAAAGATTATTTGAAAGATCTCTGAGCAAAGGATGGAATACGATTGGTATCGCTAACCCAGAATACGCCATAAAAAAAGGGACCAGCAGTGCAGACACCAATAATCCATCTAAAATCTTACATCCAACTCTAGATTGTGTTTCTGACATTATTGACTTTACTGCCGATCAGTCTTCATTAGATTCCGTAAAAGTAGGAAATGCGTGGACAAATAAAATATCCACAGATATTAATAGTTTAAACGATTTCAGAGAATTGAAAGGTTATGGTGTTTATGTTACAACTGATAATTGTCTTTATAAGGGCTCGCAAAATATAAATGACAATATAGATAATACAGATTTAACTTTAAATAAAATTGGTCCGAGTGCTTCAAATATTGGAAAAACTACATCAGATACAAATTTTCTTGAATTTACAATGTCTGCAGCAACAGACATTACAATCAAGAGAACCAGATTAGCTTTTATGTTAGATAAAAACGGTGACGGAACATTTGATTCTATTACTAGCGCAGGACCTGGCATAGAAGACATCAAAGTTAAAGATAAGGATTCTGGTGTTGTTGTGATTGGCTCAAAAGATGGCACGGCATTCAATGACGGAACTACGACCATGGGTGCAAATGCCGCTGTTTATGAAGATTTCACAGACACTCTTAATCTGACAGCTGGACAAACAAAGACTTATCAATTAACGGCAGATGTTAAGGCAGATAGTTCAAATGGCGACGTAACCGTAAACACAGTGATGGCATTTGCTTTAAAGAGTTATGCCGATTTAGTCACTGCTTCTGGTAATCTAGATTATATGAAATATGCAGATACTAACGAAGCAGTACCTGGAACCGCAATTACCCCATCGGGAGACATTCTTGGTCCCAATATGACAGTGGCACAAGCGTCTAGTTTGGCAATTACTTTAGCCGCAACTCCTTCTGGTACAGATACTGCTGGTGCGGTCGGCACAGCCAGAACTTTTGTTACTGGTCAGTCAGGCGTTTCTGTTAATGGATTCATATTCACAGTTGGTAGCGCTTCAGACATGAAGGTAACTGCGTTAAATTTAACCAGTTATATTGATTACAACGCCGACGGAACTTATGTGGCTGGCGTGGAAACTACTTACGTTAAAGATCTTGTTGCCACCGTTGAAATTTGGGACACAACAACAAATGCTATGATTCCAGGATCAACAGCAAAGAGCTTTACGGGTACGGATTATAAAACAGTTGCATATACTGGTCTTAATTGGATAATTCCAGCTGGCGAATCAAGAACATTGTTAGTGAAGGTTAATTTATCATCAAATACTCCAGCAACTGCATTTGAGATGATCTCATTTGATATTGCGGACGTATCTGCTGATGTAACGGCGCAAGACGAAGATAGCAATTCTGTTGATGCCACTGGAGATGCTTCAAATGGAGCTACTAATCCAAACGTATCAATTGCCATTTATCCTTATGGCTCAATTGCAGTTGTTGCTGCTAACGACACTCCAGACCAAAATGTATTATTAATGGGTTCTACAAACAATGAGGTCAGCAAGTACAAACTTACTGGCACAAGAGAGGCTTTCAATCTTGATACATTCTCAGTTGGTCTTGATGAAGACGAATTAGCAGACAGAACTAATTTCACTGGTGTTGCAATAAAATACCAGACAGCCGCTCAATATGGTACATCTAGCTGGACTGTTTCTTCAAAGAAACAATTCGGCGCAACGGCAACTGTTTCGTTTACATTTGCTGGCGATGCAAGACCATATATTCCAAAAGATGATAGCTCATATATCACCGCTTTAGTTGATATTGATGCTTACAACGCTGGAACAGGAGCACACTCTGGGGATTACTTCAGAATGCTAGCCGCTACCACTGTGGCCAACGAAATTAAGGCCTATGGTGCACAATCAGGAACATTGGTTAACACAGCTACTCAACCTGCGGATACTGGATTTAATTATCAATATATCTTTAGATCTAAACCGTTCTTTGAAAAGGTGGCCTGGTCAGGAGATAATTTGGAATTGGCCAGATTCAGCATTACTGCTATTGGTTATGATGTAACTTTCGATGGTACATCCTCAGACGGCATGACTCTTAATACAGATACCGTGGTTAGTGCTTCTCTTGAATTTGATGTTATGGCGTCTGGTACAGACGAAACGACTCAAACATATTATCTTTATGATTGGAACAATAACATTGTTTCTAGTGTGTCTGCAGTTAAAACATCGCATGCCGATAACATAACCGAAAATGACGCAAATTATATTACCTCTATTTCATTTCAATTCGAGGAGGCTTCAAATGCCATAATTATTCCTCAAGGCACAACCAAAACATTTTATGTAATGCTTGACAATGCTAATGATTTTAACAATTGCGACGAATACATCTATTTGAAGTTGAATCAAAACGAGGGCGCTATAGATGCCAATAGTAATTACGATAACTGTTCGGTTGTGTGGTATGACGGAACTGATGACGAGGGCGGAAACTCTTTCGAACACAGAATTTGTATGCCAGCAAGCATTAAGAACATTGGTGCGTTCCCATTCACATTCAGATCATTGACTGGAACGACATGTCAATAAAATTAATATGTTAAAAACTACTACAAAAATCTTATTTTGTATTTCATTAATCGGATTATTCCCAGGCATCAGTATGGCTGTCTCTTTTCCTGACTTTCCGATGGCCTTTTGGGGTACTGCAACGATAGATGGTCAAGCATTATCAAGTGGAACCAAAATAAAAGCATTTTGTGGTAGCGATCTAATTGGAGAAGTAACCATGTTAGAGAATGGAATCTATGGTTATGCCGATTCTACGAAGATTAAATTATTGTCAGGAAATTGTAGTGGAGATATTTTGTTTAAATATCTTTTATCTGGAGCAACAAATCCATTAACGGGTGGAAGCGAAATAAAATATACTGATGGTTTTGAAGAGGGAAAAACAGTAAACAAAAATCTAGAGTTTATAAACACCAGGTCTTGTAGTATAGCTAATGGCACAGGAAAACAAACATGGAGTGGCAGTGCTTGGGGAGATTGTACAGTATTGGGCTGTAACTCTAGTTATCATCAAAGCAGTAATGTTTGTGTTGTCGATTTTACTGGCGGTGGTGGCAGTAGTGGCGGCGGTGGAGGCGGAGGTGGAGCAACAACAACCCCCGTGCCTCAGGTTGCTGGCGTGAGCGTTATTAAAGGCGATGCTAATAATGACAATAAGATCGATAAATATGATTTTTCTTTAATGATGTCTAGTTGGGGAAAAACAGGAACAAGTATTTGCGATTTCAATAATGACAACAAGGTTGATAAATATGACTTCGCTTTATTAATGTTAAATTGGAGTAAATAAAATAAAAATATGGAAAATACTAAAACAAAAATTATATTATCAGCAATTGTTTTTCTGTCGGTTATTGGTTTTGTCGGCACGGTAAATGCTGTTGGATCTTCTTTGTATGTTTCTCCAGCGAGCTTAACTAAAACCGCAGGTAACGTTTTTAGCGTGTCTGTGGGGTTTAACGCTTCAGGCAATAAGGTATGTGCAGTTGAAGGCACGTTAGTTTTTAATAACTTAACCTGCCAAAGCATAACCGTAGCAGGTGATGTTATGGCACAATCTTCGCCAACATGTTCAAATCCTCATTTCTTGATAGGCATACCGGGTTGCACCACATCAGACAAAGCATTACTAACATTGTCAGTCAAGGCAGAAAATGCTGGCACGGCCTCTATTAATGCCACAGGCGTCGATATAATAGGTGAAGGCGCATCAGTTGGATCTACTTCGATAAGTGGAAATTACACGATCGATACTGTTCCAAAACCAAAACCAACACCAACACAAACGGATGATGGATTTGTAGGTTATGTTAGTGGTAAAATCCAAACATTCCCAACCCTAGAAGCCGCCCAACAAGCCGGAGCCACTGAGATACAACCCAATTATCAATATTCTCCATCTGGATCGACACCGACTCCAACGCCAACCGAACAGATTACAATTCCAGTTCAAACTCCAGCTGTAACGTCAGCGGATACAGAAAATACCTCTGCTCCGTCATTTTTAGCTACTATTCTTAATTTTTCAACTTTTGGTAGAAGCATTAGAACAATAATTATTATTGTTATTATTGCTTTTGCGATTTATTCGTTTATTGTGCTTTTAAGGAAGAAAAGAAAAAAAATGATATTATAAAAATATGAAGAAACTTAGTTTATCTCTTTCTATTTGTTTAATTCTTTTTGTTATTCTAGGCAATTTTAGTTTGCCTGTTTTGGCGTACAAAAAAGAAGGTGTTAATTTGGAGCAAACGAAAACTTTATCTGATAATAGTGGAACCGCTTTTAATAAGACAGACTCTTTATCTAGATCTGCCAGCGGTCTTTTGCAGAATTCGTTAATGACTACGAAAGAAAATAGCGGATTGGAAAAATCTCAACAGACAGAAGCAAAGGGAAAAGATTACGTGGAAGGAGAAATTTTGGTGAAGTATAAAAATAATAAAATTAATTTAAATACTGCCTCGGGCAGGACTACTGCTTTAAATTTTGTTAAATCTAAATCATTGGAGAAAAAAGAAGATTTAAGAAAAAACAATATCTCAGTTTTAAAAATTAAAGATTCCAAAACAGTGGAGCAGAAAATAGCTGAACTAAAGAATGATCCGAATGTGGAATATGCTCAGCCAAACTTTCAATATTATCCTTTGACAATTTCTACCAATGACACCAAAAGAGCTGAACTTTGGGGGTTAGATAATACTGGTCAGACGGTTAATACAATTACAGGAACCAATGATGCTGACATTGATGCTCCTGGAGCATGGGCAATAAACGAAGGTACAAATTCTTCTATTATAGTAGCTATTATTGATGATGGCGTTGCTTATAACCATCCTGATTTGGTTGCGAATATGTGGGATGGAACAAATTGTAAAGACGACAATGGGATTTCTGTCGTAGGAGGGTGTAACCATGGTTATGACTATGAAGATGGTGATAATACTCCATTACCCACTAGTGATTCTCACGGAACTCATATTGCTGGAACAATAGCGGCTGTTAAAAATAATGATAAAGGCATTATAGGTATTGCGCCACGAGTAAAGATAATGGCGTTGAAAACAAACTATACCACTTCTCAAATTATAAAATCTATTGGTTTTGCGACTCAAAATGGGGCAAAGATTATAAATGTAAGTTGGGGCGGAACAAATGACGATCAATCATTAAAGAATGCAATGATACCATTCCCTGGTCTATTTGTAGTTGCGGCTGGAAATGGTGGAGCAGATCAAATTGGCGATAATAATGAGATTATCCATAATTATCCTTCGGACTACAATTTAGATAATATTATTTCTGTTGCAGCTACCGATCAAAATGATGGTCTTGCCATTCTTTCTAATTATGGCGTGACCTCTATTGATGTCGGTGCTCCGGGAACAAATATTTATAGCACCGTAGCGGATTCAGTTGTGGCAAATGAAACGTTTGAAGGTGTAACAACACCGAATGTGCCAAGTGGATGGATCAAGAGCGGAACAAATAATAAATGGGCAACCTATAATTTTGGTTTCACAAAAGTATTGTATGGTCAGGTTCCGAGTTCTCCTTATGATAACAATACAAATAGTATAATTACGGCACCATCGGTTAATCTTTCCGACACAAGTTCGGCGATACTAGATTTTATTACTGGTTGCGATACGGAATACGACACATCTTTTTGGCGAGATTATATGGCATTGGAATTTAGTAGTGACGGGACAAATTTTACAGAAGTTAAAAGATGGGACGAAGTATATCTTGATTCTCTTAATGGTGATTCTAGTAGTGTTGGTATTGCGACATATAATTTTGTTGGAACAATACCCATTCAGTATCTATCAAGTAGTTTTACTTATAGGTTTCGGTGGGTAACGGATTCTTCGGTAAATAATTTTGACGGATGTAAAATTGATAATGTAATAATATGGAAAATTACCAATGGTTCTGATGAAAAATATGATTATTATAGTGGCACTTCAATGGCTACGCCATACGTTGCGGGCCTTGCGGCATTGATTGAGGGATATAATCCTAATCTTACAATAGCACAGGTAAAAAATATAATTTTAACAACCGGAGATAGCATTGCTTCTTTGTCTGGTAAAACGGTTTCTGGAAAAAGAATTAATGCACAAAATGCACTTCAGGCCGCTAATCCCGCAAAAGCGATCACAACTTTTAACTTTGATGCGCTGACCCCGGCTGTTACAGGAGTGGTTACCGAAGCCACTCATACAATTGCAGTAACCATTCCGCTCGGAAGCGATGTTACTGCTCTTGTTCCAACAATTGTTGTTACCGGGGCGTCAGTCAATCCAGCTTCTGGCGTAGCTCAAAATTTTACGAGTCCAGTAACTTATACTGTTACTGCCGCTGATGGTTCAACTCAAATTTATATGGTGACAGTAAGCGCAACTTCTGATCCTGATGTTGTTGCTGTCACCGCCGACAAAGCAGCGTTAATAGATGCTTCTATTAAAGGAACCAATGCCGATTTGTCACATGTTATATTGGCCCTTACTAATCCATTGCCAGCAATCGGAGCTAATGGTTCAACAATTACTTGGGCGTCAAGTAATACAGCGGTTGTTTCAAATGATGGACAGACCGTGGTCAGACCAGCTTTCAGGGACGCAAACGCAACAGTAACTCTGACCGCAACTCTAATAAGAGGTAGTATAACCGATACGAAAGTATTTGTGCTAACGGTACTTGCTGAGGCCATAAATCCCGACATTGCCAGTGTGACCGCCGACAAGGATGCTTTAACAGATGATTCTATTAGAGGGGCGAATTCTGATTTATCGAATATTGCGGGTGTTCTTACTAATCCATTGCCGGCAATTGGAGCTAATGGTTCAACAATTACCTGGGTATCAAGTAATACAGCAGTCGTTTCAAGTGATGGTCAGACTGTAGTTAGACCATCCTTCGGAAATGCAAACGCAACAGTAACTATGACTGCAACAATCACTAAGGGCGCTATAACAAGGACGAAAGAATTTACGTTGACGGTACTTGCGGAAACTATAAATCCCGAAAACCATACAATTTCGGGAACATTAAAATATTACGATGGGATAAAAGTAATTCCGGGCGCTATTGTGGTTTTAGAGAATAGTATTGGCACACAAATAGCCACTACCACAACTAATGCAAATGGTTCTTATCAATTTACAGATGTTGTAAGTGGTGGTAATTATGTTGTTAGAGTAAGCAAGAACGACACATCGGTTTCTAATGGTATTGATATTTTTGATTTGATAAAGACAAGAAGACAAATTACGGAAATTGAAATTTTTGATAGTATCTTTAAAAAAATTACTGCCGATGTCAATACTGATCTTTCGATTGATATTTTTGATTTGATAAAGACAAGAAGGTATATTGCCGAGATAGAACCATTACCACTAGTGTCATGGAGATTTTATTCTTCTGATGCCATATTAACTACAACGAATTATCTAACTACCGGGCTAATTAGGGCCTTTACTAATTTAGTAGCTGATGCGCTTAATCAAAATTTTGTTGGCATAAAAATGGGAGACGTGGATAATTCGTGGGTTAGTAATTAAAAATATAATTTAATAATAATTA
>JAZDGD010000002.1:0-24080 GCA_043807255.1 Patescibacteria group bacterium | reverse complement strand
TCTGCCGATAAGGCAGAATTTTGTTGTTCCTCCATATGTTTATATTATACTTTTCCAAAAACCCTCTTGTCAATGTTGATAAGTATTAATGAGCACTAATAATGCTTATATAATAAAATTGCATACCATTTATTGCCATAGCATAAAATGATACATAATTTTAATTGTTTATTTTAAATGTAATTTATAATATTCTCTGATTTCTTTATCGTCTTCAATTTTTTCTGCTAAGATTATTTTTAATTCGTTTTTAGTTAACCCAAAGAAGCCCCTTAACAGATCTATCTCTTCGTCACATCTATAAGGATAAACCCAAACACTTTTTTGGACCTGATAAAAATTCAATTGTTTCAATTTACCTCGCAATGATTCTCTTTTAACTCTTTGTTCGTCTTTAACGTCAAAGATTACTATTCGCCATTTATTGTCCCATTTGTGTGGTTTTTTTATTTCTAAATCATTGATCTGATATTTTCCTGCCTGCTTCTTGCCTTGATCGGTTAGGCTAATATAAATTTGCTTGCCTCTTTTTTCGACACGAATTAATCCTTTTGATTTTAGGCGGGAGAAAGTATTGGTATAATTTCTTTTCTGAAATGATTTTACTATTTTTTTGTAATTTCCGTCTTTAAAAATAACCTTTAATATTTTAGTCCAAAAATATGGCGAAGTAGATGCCACAGCAACCATGCCCATTATCAGCATCGCTTTCAAAATATTTTTAACATAAAAATTGGTTTTTATTGCTCGCGCCGTCGGCATGTTGTATTAATATAATAATTGTTTGGTTAAATAATTTGCATACCACTTTATGCCATGGCAATAAATGATACACAATAATAACATACAACAATATTTAATTTTATTTTTTATTAATTAATTTAATAAACATTTCCAATAAAATACCGAAAAACAAACCAATTAATCCACAAAATATAATTAAAAATAAATCAAGAAAAATATGCTACCCATTTTTTATTTTGATTTCTCCTTTTTCGGCGTCGATTTTGACTTTATCGCCATTCTTAATTTGGCCATCAACAATCATCTTTGCCAATGGGTCTAAAACCAATTGTTGAATCTTTCTCTTAAGTGGTCTCACCCCATAATCAGGATCAAATCCTTTTTCAGACAATAAGCTTCTTGCCAAAATAGAAACAGAAATCTTAATTTTCTTATGCTTTAATCGTTCTTCAACCAATCTTAATTGTAAATCAACAATCTTTCTTACCTCTTCAATTCCCAAACCATGAAAAACAATAATTTCATCTAAACGATTCAGAAATTCTGGTCTAAATTGTTGTTTCAACGATTCCATAATTCTGTGTTTGGTTTCTTCTTGTTTTTGCTTTTTTTCTTCGCCAAAATGAGTAAATCCAAATTCTGCCATTTGTTGTAAAACCTCACTTCCCACATTAGAAGTTAAAATAATAATTGTATTTTTAAAATTAACCAACCGACCCTTGGCATCAGTCAATCGTCCTCGATCCAAAATTTGAAGCAAGATATTGAATACTTCTGGATGAGCTTTTTCAATTTCGTCAAACAAAATTACACTATACGGTCTTCTTCTTACAATTTCAGTTAATTGTCCGCCTTCTTCATAACCAACATAACCTGGTGGCGAACCAATAATCTTAGAAACAGTATGTTTTTCCATATATTCAGACATGTCAAGACGCACAATTGCATCTTCAGTATCAAACATAAATTCAGCCAAAGCCAAAGCCAATTCTGTTTTTCCAACCCCAGTCGGTCCAAGAAACATAAACGAACCAATTGGCTTGTTCTCCTCTGAAATACCCGCCCTACTACGTCTAATTGCGTTTGAGACAATGGATATCGCCTCTTCCTGCCCAATCACCCTGCCCTGTAATTCTTGCTCCATATGTGACAATTTCGCAGTTTCTTCTTCAAGCATTTTAAATACTGGAATCCCAGTCCAGCGTGATACAACCTTAGCAACATCTTCTGGTCCAACTTCTTCTTTTAAAATTGACCTTTCCTTTTGAATCCCCTGTAATTTTTTTTGTTGATCTTTAATCTCTTTTTCGATTTGTGGAATTTTCCCATACCTTAATTCGGCAACTTTTTCTAAATCGCCACTTCTTTCAGAAATATCTGCTTCTTGTTTTAATTTTTCAATTTCTTTTTGACTATTTCTGATTTTTGAAATAATGTCTTTTTCTGCTTTCCATTGAATTTCCATTTCTCCACTTTGTTCTTTGAGTTCGGCAATTTCTCTTTTAATTGCTTTTAGTCGTTCTTTGGAGTCAGCATCTGTTTCAGATTTTAAAGCACGAACTTCAATTTCAAGCTTCATTTGCTTCCTTTTCATTTGATCCAATTCAACTGGCATTGAATCGATTTCCATTCTTAATGCAGAACCAGCTTCGTCCATTAAGTCAACTGCCTTATCTGGCAAAAATCTATCTGAAATATATCTTGATGACAAATTTACGGCCGAAACAATTGCTGGATCAGTTATTCTCACGCCATGGTGTACTTCATATTTTTCCTTGATTCCGCGAAGCATAGCAATTGCATCATCAATTGATGGCTCTTTAACGTAAATCGGTTGAAACCTTCTTTCTAGTGCTGGATCTTTTTCAATATATTTTTGATATTCTTTTAGGGTTGTCGCACCAATCGCATGAAGCTCCCCGCGAGCCAGCGCTGGTTTTAACATATTAGAAGCGTCAATTGCCCCCTCTGCCGCACCAGCACCAATTAAAGTATGTAATTCGTCGATAAATAAAACAAATTTTCCTTTAGCGCGATTTACTTCGCGCAAAACCGCTTTTAAACGACTTTCGAATTCACCTCTAAATTTTGTCCCTGCAATCATCCCGCCCAAATCAAGTGCAATAATTTCTCTTTCTTTTAATGTTTCTGGAACATCCCCAGAAACAATTCTTTGCGCTAATCCCTCAACAATTGCGGTTTTTCCTGTTCCTGCCTCGCCGATTAAAACTGGATTGTTTTTTGTCCTACGAGACAAAACTTGCATCAATCTCCTAATTTCATTGTCACGACCAATAACTGGATCTAGTTTTTCTTGTCTGGCTAATTCGGTTAAATTCCTTGTATATTTTTCCAATGCCTGATATTTTGCTTCTGGCTCCATATCCGTAACCTGTTCACCGCCACGCAAATCAGCAAGAATCTTTAAAGCATTTTCGTAATTAATTCCATTTTCATTCAAAATTTCTTTTGCTTTCGAAGGAATTTGCAACATCCCCAAAAGAAAATGTTCCGTTGAAACAAATTCATCTTTTAATTTGTCCGCCTCTTTAAACGACTGCTCCATTGCTCTGCCCAAATCCTGGGTTAAATATGCCTGAAACATGCCCGGCATAACGGCAGTAAGATGGGGGAGCTTAGTTAATCCCAAATCAATGTCTTTCTCTAATTTATCTAAATTAACTCCTAATTTTTTAAATAATGCCAAAACTAGGGATTCCTCTTGGATAAGCAAAGCCCTTAATAAATGAAGCGCATCAACTTGTTGTTGATTTTTTTCTGAAGCAATTCCGTGTGCATCCTGTAATGCTTCCTGCGCTTTAGTTGTAAATTTATCTAATCGCATAGACTACGAATTACAAATTAATACTAATATACAAATTATACTACATTGTAATTATAGCACATATTTCCAATATAAAAACCTTCCTTAATTTCAAAAATAAGAATATACACCTTTCTACGATCGTGAAAAAGTGTATATCAAATTTACTGAACAATATGATGTCTACCGCCTAAAACCTATTAAAATCTACTTTAATCCAATTTTGTTGACCAAAAGCAATTCAACCCAATTTTTTAAATTATACCTTTCAATTAAATCCTTGGTTTCCTGTAACGTATCGTATTGACAAACCCAAATGCTTTTTTGAAGGCCCGTATATCCTAAACATTTTAATTGATTTCTAAATAAATCCCTACTTCTTCTTTTGTCTTCGGGAATATCGAATAAAACCATCTGCCACTTATTGTCTTTTCTTGTTTTTTTATTTATCAATTTAAGATTAATTCTTAAAATTTTATCTAATCCTTGTCGAGTAATCATAACAGCCGAATTATTTTTGATTTTCAAGGTTTTCAAACATCCCTGTCTTTTAAGTCGATAAATTAAAAAGGTGAATTTTTTCCTGCTTTTTTCTCTTTCGCGTTTTTTTTGATTCTGGTTTGTCCATTCGCTTCTAAATGTATTAAAATCAGAAAGACGCAACCCTCCTCTTGCAGGAAGAATCTTGCTTATTACATCTCCCGTTTTGTTTTTGAAATTATATAAATCCCAAAGAAATTTTTCGGTAAATGGTAATTTAATTCTCATAAAATTAATAAAATTATATTATATACACTTTTCTACGATCGTATAATAATGTATATATTATTAATTAGAATTAGAAATCGAAAATAATAATCGGAGATAATTATTTACCCTTGTTTTTAGCGTCAAAAATGTCTTGCTTGATTTTATTTATGGGAATTGCAAAACCGATATTCTCCGCATTAATTGCAACTGCGGTGTTAATGCCAATAACTTCGCCATAAAGATTTAATAACGGACCACCGGAATTTCCTGAATTAATTGCGGCGTCGGTTTGAATAACTTCATCCAATTTTTCTTTAAACCCCCCTCCATCTCCGGCGGTAATACTTCTCATTAGACCAGAAATAATTCCCGAACTAACCGTATTTCTAAATTCGCCCAAAGCATTGCCAATTGCGATCACGCTTTGTCCAATTTCAATTCTATCTGAATTTCCCAGTCTCACTGACTGTAAATTGGTGGTATTGATTTTTAAAATCGCCACATCTTGTTCTGAGCTTCTAATTAAAATTTTTGCTGGAAATTTTGAACCATCATTAGTTAAAACCGTATATTCTGCACTTGTATCAATCACAACATGTTTGTTGGTCACAATTAATCCATCTTCAGAAACTACAAAGCCTGTTCCTCCCCCAACTTCTTTTAATTCCTTGCCCTTTTCTACTATTCGAGGAATTAAAATTCTAAACGGACTATTCTCGCCAAATGGATTATAATATTCTTTCTCTAAAATTGGCACATATTTGCTCACAATTATACTTACAACCGAAGGAGAAACGCTTTTTACAACCTCGGGGATGGTTTTAACTTGACGATTAATAAAATTATTTTCTTCAATCAAATTAATGCTATCTATTTTATTTTTCAGCCACGGCGCAATATACATTCCGCCAACCACACCAAAAATCAAACTTATCAAAGCAAAAAATAGCCCCATTTTAATTATTGGTCTATTTAAAGCACGAAAAATATATCTAAAAAATCTAAATATTTTCCCCATATCTTGTTAATACTCTAATTCCACCGCTCTTCTTACGTCTTGATATGTACCATTGGACTTAATTATTCTTGGCCCCGTGTTGCCATTCAGATAAGTTCCGGAAACAATTTCCACTTTATAGTAAACCGTTTGTGCGGAATTTAAATAAACATTAGCGCCATTTCCACAAACCGCCTCGCTCAATAATCGATCATAATACATTTGACATTCTATTCCAGATTCAGCAGCATAATAGGCAATTAATGACTTAGAAATATCTCGAGAAATTTTTGTTTCTCCCAAACTTAATTTGGAAATGCCAAAAGCAATGCCCATTATTGCAGCCATAACCAACAACGTAATAAGTAAAGACGATCCTTTGTGGTTTTGTTTTTTCATAAATTAAATATCCAGAACTCTTTGCGAAAGAGTGGTTTGAACATCAATAAACGCCTGCTCTTCTGGTCTATCGCCTATTCCCTGCACTTTAATTTCAATCGTAACTTTTGGTTGTGTGTCGTCAATGCCCACACCTTCAATAAAAAAATTGCCAGTGACAAAAACTTCTTCAGCACTGATAGCATCATCAGAACTGGGGCTATCACGAAAAATCCTTCCATTAGAAATAGCATAAACAACATCATCTCCATCAGAACGAGTAATACTCAAAGTGTCCGAAACCCCATCAGGGCTATTGATAATACTCATTCTAATTTCTTTGGCCATAAATTCAAGCATAAATCTAGCATTTTCTTGTATGTTTTGCATTGCAATTACTCTTCTCTGGCCCTTGATTGCTGAAGAAAACAAACCGAAAACAATAGTGATTACAACAATAAAAATCGACATTGCCACAAGCAATTCTATTAACGTAAAGCCCCTTGTGTTGCCCTTTTCCATTATGATTCTTTTAGCCAATTATAAAAACGAACTTCGCTACTTAAAATTTGATTTCTGCCAGATTCTTGCCAGGTAATTTGAACGGTTATTTTTATTTGGTCATCGTCCACATATTGAATATTAATTTTTCTATAAAATATAGTATCCGACCCACCATCATGCTGATAAAATCCATTTGTATCTATTTTTAATGGCACGGAGCTAAAAGACATTAACGTCCCTAAATTATACTGAACCAAATGATCGCCTTCTTCTAATCCATCTCTCCAATTAGCAATCGTTCTTTTGCCACTCAACCAATTATTATCACGAATATTTTTAACAAGCTCCAATCCTTCTTGTGCCAACCCAAAAGCAATTGTTTTTGATTTGTTTAATCGAATTCCAGAAATACTAAACGTGATCAGGCCGATAACCGTAACCAAAACAGTCGTAATTATGCCCACAGACACAATAACCTCCATTAATGTGAACCCCTTATTTTGATATTTGGATTTTGGCATTTGAATTTTGCGATTATTGTATTGTCACTTGTCCTGTGTTTTTTATAATTATATCTCTACAGGTTTTTGAAGGACAGGTTGTACCTTTTCTTTTTATGATAATTGTCGCCGACGTTGCTGAAGGGTTAAAGGTTGTAAATCCGTCAGGCACAGAAAACACAATATTCAAGTCTTGATTACCAGACGACAAGGAATTAATTACTATGTATGGGTCCAAAATAACATCCTCTATTAATAAGTCGGATGGTTGATAGGTATTATTATTGTTTTTATCTGCAAAAATTTTATATGAAATTTCATTATTTTTGTCAAAGAAAACACCAAACGAATATATTGTCTGTGCTTGATAATTTTTACCCGACAAAGCCATGCCTTGGGCTTTACGAATGTTTTGTGCAATTTCTTGGGCTACTTGTTGAACTAAATAATTTTTTTCATTTTCGCGCCAATTTACAACCAAAATTGTAGACAGAACGCCAATAATGAAAGTCGTTACTAGCATTTCTGCGATCGTAAAACCATTTAAATTTTTATAATTTCTTTTCATTTTAAAATAATCCCAAATACAGGCTCAACAACAATTTTCCCCAAAATAGAAAAATTATCGTTGCTAACACCAAAAATGGACCAAAGGGAATTTTTGATTTTAAATTTTTCTTTTTAGCCACCATTAAAATTATAGAAAAAATTGCTCCAATCCAAAATGCCAAAAATAAAGCAACTAATACCTGCGGAAATCCCAAAATCAATCCCATTAGAATTCCAATAAACACGTCCCCCGTTCCCATCCATCTTTCTTTTGAAATCAACACCAAAACCAAAAAAAAACCACCAGCAATAATCGCCGCAAATACAGAAGAAGAAAAAACAGAAAATAAACCAGTACTCAACCAAAGATAAATATCAAAAATAAAAGTTAAAATTATTATTGGAAAAATTATAATATTAGGCACTAAATAATATTTTAAATCATAAACAAACAAAATTATTAAAAAACAAATAGCAATTAACAAAAATGTAAAAAAAACAATCGAACCTATGCCATAAAACGGCGATTGGTAAATAATCGCCAATAAAAATAACACGCCCGTAAAAAATTCAACTAAAGGATATTGCCAAGAAATTTTTTTATGACATTTGCGACATTTGCCTAATTGAATTAAAAAACTAATTATTGGAATTAATTCATACCAATAAAGATTTTTTTTACACAAAGGACAATGAGAACGATTTTTTAATATTGACTTATTTTTCTTTAAACGGAGAATAACAACATTTAAAAAACTCCCCATAATCGTCCCAAAAATAAAAGTAAAAATATAAATAATTGTCATTTCATTAATAAACAAAACCCAATAATCTCATCTGCCCGTATAAAAAAACGAACAAGGCAAAAATCGACTATCGGGCTGGTTATTATTTCATTTTGACACTCTTTTCTGGTCCGACGTACGTCGGACCAGAATCTGACTATCAAACTAAAATTACGGTGAAATACAGTATGCAGGATCGTCACAAGTACAAGCATTAGAAGTTCCGTCAACGTCCGTAGCAAAGGCAGCATTAGTGCCATTCTCAAGAGTTGCCTTTAATGTATATCTAGCCGACGTGGTTGCTCCATACATATATGTTACATCTATCGGTGCTTTTACTATATACTTACCACTAGCTTCAATTGTGGTTGCCATAGCCGTATAAGTAGCCGCTGTACAAGTAGCAGAAACGGGGTAGCCAGCATTATCATCGTAATACATTTCCAATGCCAGGGCTACTTGGCGCAAGTCGCCGACTCTCTTAACGTCTCGAGCCTTTGATCTAGCTGAATTTAGAGACACCAAAACTATTGTTGCCAATATACCGATAATGGCAATAACAACTAAAAGTTCGATTAAAGTAAAACCTTTTGATTTTTTCATAAAATTTTATTTATTACTTATTTGATTTTTTTGATCGACCTTTCTCGCCTTTAAGCGAGTTTTTTATTATTTAATTAATACTCTTTTATTATACCATATTTAAAAAAATAACTACAAAGAAGAAGTCATGTTATACATTGGCATTAAAATTGATGCAACCAAAAATCCCACACAACCACCCAAAACCAGAATCATTATCGGTTCAATAAGCTGTGTCATATTCGAAACAATTCTATCCACGTCTTGCTGATAAAAACCCGCAACTTTATCCAAAATACTATCTATTTGGGCCGTTTTTTCTCCCACCCCAACCATTTGTGTTACCAGGGGAGCAATTTCCTTGGGATGATTAGAAAAAGCAGAACTAATCGTTTCTCCAACTCTTACTTTTTCTCTGGCTTCAATAATAATATTTTCATAAACCTTATTGCCGATAACCGATGCCGTGATATCTAGTGCCTTTAAAATAGATATTCCTCCTTTTAGAAGTGTTTTTAGATTTTCTGAAAGTCTTGCTAGGTATATCTTCTTAAATAAGTCCTTAAAAATTGGCGTTTTTAATTTAAGTTTATCGGCAAGTAGTGCTCCTTTGGGAGTTTTTTTCCATTTTTTAAAAGCAACAACCAACCCAATAACAATCAAAATGATCAACCAAAACCAATTTCTAAAAACATTACTTATGCCTACTAAAATCCTAGTAGGCAATGGCAATTCACCCCCTAATTCTTTTAACATTGAAAGCATTTGTGGAATAACAAAAATCATCATTAATGTCCCCACAACTAAAAACATTGAGAAAATAGCAATTGGATAAGTAAACGCCCCCTTAACCTTGGAGGTTAAATTATATTCTCTTTCGGCATGATCGGCTAAATATTTTAAAACTTCATTTAAATTCCCCGTTGCTTCACCGGCACGTACAACATTTACATAAAAGGCGGAGAATATTTTTGGATGTTTTTCTAATGCGGAAGACAATGGTTCGCCACCACGAACACTATTCTCCACTTCAAATAAAACCTCTTTAAACATTGGGGTTTTTATTTGCTCAGCTAAAATTCTTAAAGAATCAAGAGGTGAAACGTCCGCCTCAAACAAAATAGCGAATTGCCGATAAAAAAGTGTTATTTCTTTAAGTTTTACTCTTTGAAAAATCTTCAAAGATCGAGCATAAATAGGAATCGCAGAAGTTTCTTCTAAAAAAACAACAACCAAACCATATCTTTGAAGCGTTTCAATGGCCGACTCTCTGCCTCCCGCCTCAACTGTGCCAGTTTGAATCTCCCCCTGTTTTGTTCTAGCTTGATAATTAAATTTCATATTACTTACCCATTAGTAAATTTAAATCTGACTTATTCAAAGAATATGTTTCGGCGTCTTGCATGGAAATCAATCCTCGATGAACCAAGTCTGCCAAAGATCTATTCAATGAAACCATGCTTTCCTCTCCACTTGTTTCAATCACTAAATCTAATTGAAATGTTTTATCTTCGCGAATCAAATTTCTCACTGCCGTGTTTGCAATCATTAATTCATATGCTGGGATTCTCCCTCCGCCAGCCCTTGGTATGAGTCGTTGAGAAAACACCCCCAACAACACAGAGGCAAGCTGTGCCTTTATCTGATTCTTGGCTCCCGTAGGGAAACTATCAATAATTCTATCAATTGTTTGTGAAGCGCTATTGGTGTGTAGCGTACCGAAAACCAAATGACCGGTTTCAGCAGCAGTTATGGCCGTAGAAATTGTTTCCAGGTCTCTCATTTCTCCAACCATAATAATATCTGGATCTTGTCTTAATGCGGAGCGAAGTGCTCCTTTGAAGCTTAATGTGTCGCTACCAAGCTCGCGTTGATCAATAATACATTTATCTTGATCAAACATATATTCTATTGGATCCTCAATCGTAATAATATGTTTTGTTTGTGTATGATTTATCAAATCAATCAGCGCTGCCAAGGTTGTGGTTTTTCCTTGGCCCGAAGGACCAGTAACAAGAAAAAATCCTTGTTCAAACTTTGTAAAATTCTTTAAAATTGGTGGCAGGTTTAATTCCTCAATGGTTTTAATTTTAGGAGAAAAAATCCTTAAAGCGGCCGAAAAATATCCTCTTTGGCAAAAAACATTAACACGAAAACGTATTTTATCTTGATAATTATAAGAGAAATCAATTTCTTTCTTAATTAAAAGTGTTTCTTTTTGTTCTTTCTTCAACAACACGTCTATTAATCCTTCTGCATTTTCCGCTGTAATTATGGGGTATTTGGTTATAGCGATTAATCGATCATCAATACGCAATGTTGGATACCTGCCAACAGAAATATGAATATCTGAGGCGTTGTGCTTGCCTGCTGTTTCCAATAATTCATCTAATTGTGATTGGTAATTTTTCATAAAATTAAGGCACAAGATAATTTCGACCAGCGCTTTTACCGCTTATAGAATTAGTTTCCAAATAATATTCAAAATAAAAATCCTGACCATCTGCATCGCTTTGATAGTAATATTTATAATCGCCACTATTTAACGGATCAACCGGAACCGTGCTAATCAGTCCCGAGCCTTTTAGGGCCACCGAAAAAGCGTCACTTCCTGTGATAAATCCACTAAAACTTGGATAAGTAGAATAAGTGTTGTGATATAGGCCCAATGCAGTATTTATACTATTTACATCTGTTGTTCTTTTGGTGTCTCTGCTTTTTGCTTTTACGTTTTGAATGCTAATCACAACCATTCCACCCAAAAGGCCAATGATTGCAACCACCACCAAAAGTTCGACTAAAGTAAATCCGATTTTTGTTTTTTTATTAAACATATATTATTAATTACTCATTAATCTTCCACTTCACTTCTTACCTCTTCCAGGCCAAGCATACCGCGCAAGGCCTTTAGGATGCCATCTTGAAGCATCGAGGTTGTGCCCTGTCTTTTGGCCTCTAAACGAATATTTGATTCAGATGGTTCTTTGAGGATAATTCCCTCTAATTCTTGTGTCATCTCTAAAATTTCAAAAACTCCCAATCGACCCATTGTTCCCTTTGGACATTCTTTAGAAATTTCGGGCTCATAAAGAACATATGGTTTTTTTATACCATACTGATTTAAAGTTTCTGATTTTACATCTTTGAGCTGACTATCGATTAAATCAATAATTTCTTGCGATGGTTTCACTTCTTTCTTGCTTTGCAAACACAATCTTGGAACCAATCTTTGGGCAATCGCCAGTATTAATGTTGAAGGAATCAAGTATCTGTCTACCCCCATATCAATCAAGCGCGGGATAACTCCAATTGCATCGTTGGTGTGTAGTGTTGCCAAAACCAAGTGACCAGTTAAAGCGGCATGCACCGCCAATAATGCGGTTTCACTATCGCGAATTTCTCCAACCATAATTTTGTCTGGATCTTGACGCAAGATTGATCGCAAGCCATTAGCAAACGTATAACCAATTTCTGGTCGAACCTGTGATTGACTAACTCCATCAATGTAATATTCAATTGGATCCTCCAAACTAATAATGTTCACGCCTTCTTGATTTAAAATATGCAAAATACTATAAAGTGTTGTAGTTTTTCCAGAGCCAGTCGGCCCAGTCACCAAAATCATACCATTTGGTTTTGTAATTGCGCGATTTAAAACGTCTAAATTTCGTCCCTCTAATCCTAAATCGGACAAGCTTTTCAATCCAACGGTCGGATCCAAAATTCTCATTACAATCTTTTCACCAGAATAGGTTGGTAAAGTTGAAACACGAAAATCAATTTTTTTACCATTAATCTCTGTAAAAAATCTCCCATCCTGTGGTTTTCTGGTTTCATCAATCTTCAAATTGGAAAGAATCTTAATTCTGGAAGTAATTGCCGGATGGATTCTCAATGGCAGAGTTAAATTAATATGCAAAACACCATCAACACGATAACGTATGCGTGTTGATTTTTCTCCTGGCTCAATATGAATATCTGAAGCGCGTTGCTCTAATGCGTGTTTTATAATCAATGCAACTACTTTTGAAATTGGAGCTTCTTCGGCAATTTTTTCTATTTTCTCTTTTTCGGTTACTGGCGACTTAATCTTCTCTTCCTCCATTTCATTTTTTAACTGTTCTAGCGCCTGTTTCACTTCCCCTTTTAAACTCGAATATTCTTTAATGACATCTTTAAAATCAGACAAGCCGATAATAAAAATTTTAGGCGTCAGATTATTGCGATGAGCAATAAATTTTAATGCCTCCTTGGCATCAATATTTTCCGGATTTAACATTCCGGCTTCCAATATTTTCCTTTTTGCGTCATATAAAATTGGAACAAAACGATAATGTTGTGCCGCTTCAAGCGGTACAAGTCGATAAACTTCTGGATCTATTTTTAAATTTGAAAAATCTTTAATCGGAATTTTTAAAAACTGACTTTTTAAATCATAAAAATCCTCTTCTTTAATGAGTCCCTTTTCTAAAATTAATTCCTCAATGTCTTTGTTCAATTCTTCGGCTTCTTTCTTTAAACTATCTAATGTTATGGCATCAATTAATTTTCTGTCAACCAAAGAATCTATGAAATTTTTCTGTTTCATTGTTGTGGAACAATAAACGGATTAGATCTTCCTGTTTCTCCCTTCTTAACCGGCAATTCGCCGTGTGTCTTTAAAAAGGGTAAAATATTACTATTGAGAAAATCAAAATTCAAATCAATGTTCTTTAATTTTTGCTCCAAAAGAATACTTGATTGCTGATTAGTATCGATAATTTCTTGTCCTGGCTGTGGAGTACTTGTATCAACGGCCACATTTCCTCCTTTCTTCAATACGCCAAAATACAAAATAATAAAGGCCGCAAGAAACATAATTCCAGCTACGATTAACAGCTTTTGCTGTTTCTTTTTTTCCTCTATTGTTTTAATTGCCATAATTTTAATTTATTACCTGATAATAGGTCCTTAACACTACATCAAAGTCAAATATATTGTCACCTTCCTCCGCCTGACTGGAAAAAGCGATTGAATCAACGTCAACTAATCTTGAGTTGTTTTCTACTGCGTTAAGAAAATTTTTAAATGATTCATAGTTAGCGGTTAATTTCAAGCCAATACTAACAACCTTGTAATCGGTAAGAGTTTTTTCTTGCGACACTTCCCCCGTTCTAACTTCCTGTGCTTTTGATACTGCTTTTTCCTCTGAAATTGAAATTACCACGTCATTTAAAATAACTCCCCCATCATTGGCCAGCGCCTCAATTTGAACCAATAAACCAGGAACGTCTTTATTGTTTGGCAAAATAGAATCCAATTTATCTAAAATTTCTTTATTGCCATCATATTTCTTCATTAATTTCTCAACCGTGCCAATAAAATCGGTCTTCTGAACTAATTGTTCTTGTTGATATTGTTCTTCTTTTTTCATGCTCAAAACCCCCTGAATCATTGGAATGTCCAAAAATAATATGCTTGCCAAAAATCCTAATATTAAAACTCCGAAAATAATATTTTTTATCATTTTTTGTCCAACTCGTTAATTAAAATATTTTTTGAAAACAAAATTGAAAATCCAAAATCAATACCACTATCTTCATTTAATGTTGTCTCTGTGAGTTCTATTTTTTCCACCGATGGATCTTCCGAAAATGCAACCATTTGTCGCGCCAGTCCAGTGTAGGTTTTGGCACTTCCCGATAAAATTACATCCACTTGATTGCCAACAATGCCAAACTTAGATTCTGAAAAATATACCTGTGGCACAACCAATTCTTCGATTTTAGTTAAAAATTTAGACCAATAAACATGACCCTTAAAAATATTTTCTACAAGATTCATTTTTTTGTCTGCACCATAAATTGATTTTTCTAAATCACTGCTTCTTTTTGATTCCAAATTTTTAATTTCTTGATTAATGCCATCTAAATTTTTCTGAATTTGTTTTTTATAAAAGAAAAATCCACCATACGTAAGCAGACTTAAAATTAATAATATTAAAATAATGCTCCCTGTTTTAGAAAAGATTGTTCCAAGAGCCATTCCTTTTCTCTTATATTCTTTTGGAATTAAATTTATATCGGTCATGATTATTCTTCCCTCATTGCCGCACCAACAGCAACGGAGAATTCCGATCCAATTTCTTTAAGAATTTTTTCTAGACCAGGGAGATAAGCAACTTTCGTCCATGGATCAGCAATAAATGTTTTAATATTTAATCTTTTTTCTGCATACTCTTTTAATCCTTCCATTTGTGCTGAACCACCATTTAAAATCAATTTTTCTATTTTACGATTTGTTTTAAAATAATAATTGTTTATCATTCTTTCGCTTTCAGTTAAAATTTCATCTATCAAAGTAATCAGGGCTTCTTTGGTTTCTTTTTTGTCAACCGTTGCTTCAGAATTGGAATGATTTATCCCGTGGGCAAGCTTAAAGTCTTCAGCTCTTTTGAACGCCACCCCCAAACTTGAAGCTAAAATTCTTGTCATTTCTGCGCCAGCAATATCTAAACCATGACTCATTTGAACTGTGTTTTTGTCAATGATTGTAAACGACGTTGCTCTTGCTCCGATATCTAAAACGCAAATTGGTTTTTCGTCTCCACTCAAAGTTAATGACCTAGCAAAACTAAAACTTTCCAGCTCTAATGCATTAATTTTTAGATTTAACGAATCAGAAATCCTGATATATTTATTTACAACCTCTTTGGGCACTGCGATTAAAAGCACTCTTTTGCCCTGAATTATTTTTGAATTTTCATCTTTAATTGTCCCAGAATCAACAATTTTCCAATCAAGCACAACTTCCGACAAAGGAATAGGGATATATTTTCTTGCTTCAAATTCAACGGCTCTGTTTAATTCTTTTTCTGCCATTTCTGGCATTTCAATCACGCTAGTAAAACTGGAAAAAACAGGAATTGCCATAACAACGTTTTTCGCATCTGCTCCGGATTTTTCTATAACCAAGCGAATCATTTCTCGAGTTATCGCTTCAAGGGTTTTCAAAGAACTAGACTGAAATGATTCGTTCAGTCTTTCTATGTAGCCAAGAGTGGAAATTTCACCGTAGGTTTCCAACTTAAACTTGCCTTCACTCTTTCTTAATTGTACCACTTTAATCGAAGAGGTGCCAATATCAATACCCAAAATTGATTTTGGTTTGCTGCCAAATATTCCCATGTATGTATTATATCATAAAATCAAATGTCAACAAAAAAATAAACTCGTGTATAGGGTTTATTTTTTTTAATCAATAATTTGTTGTGATAATTCGATTATTTTTTCTAAATTATCGCCTGGATCTGATCTAACCTTGTGGCGATATTTGCATTTTAAACACTGATAATGGATAATATATTCGTCGCTTTTTATTTCTACTCCCATCGGTTCCATTAATCCCCTGCAGTCACAAGTTCTATCGCCAGGATTTACATCTACGTGTTTAGACCACAAACATTTCGGACAATGATCAGTGTATCCATTGCCTTTTATTTTTTCTCCGCAGTTCTCACACACAAAATCTTCAATTTTTCTTTGGAATTTTTTAGGCATTAATTAACGGAGAACTGTTCTCCGATTACTTTTCTTGTTTTTGTTTTTTAATTAACGTTCTTATGATACTATGTTCGTGTTCTCCTTGTGGTGGATGGTTGTCCTTGATAGACAATTCTTCTAATTCTACAATTGTGTTTTGGAAAAATAACTCCGATATTTCTTCTTTGGTAAAAAGATGATTAAAGTTTTTGCATGGTTCGTTGATTGAAAAAACTTGAAGATATATCAATCCGTTTTCTTTTAACGACTTAACCATATTGCTCGTTATTGTTTTGATGTCTTCGAAACATAGAAAGCTTAAAACGTTTAGAGCTAAAATTAAGTCATATTGGTTTTCAACAAAATCAAAATCTAAAATACTTTTATTGATTGCGTCAATGTTCGGATAATTTTGTTTTATTTCAGAAATGACTTCATTGTCTTTGTCTACACAAGTCACATCAAATCCTTTTTCAGCCAAAAATACACTGTTCCCTCCTGCCCCACAGCCCAAATCCAAAACCTTGCCGTTCACTGGCAATAATCCAGCTAATTCTTCGACTTTCTTGTTTGGTTTTTGTCCAAATTTAAACATGAATTATCTCATCACTTTTTTCGTAATTCTTATTGCCTTGTCTAAAAACTTTTTAAAATCTTTTTCTTTGGACCAAATTAATTTTAATTTTTCTCTTAATTTTTGGTGATTCGGATAGCCGTTATCATAACCAGTAAGCAGGTCACTAAAATCGGTATTTAAAATAAAAGTTATTGATTCTTTGAGGTCTTCTTTCTGTTGTTGAGAAAGAAATTGCAAACAATATTCTTCATAATAATATAAAAACTGAAGATGAAAAATTTCATGGCATATTGTCACAATGTTCGCACCAATGGGATGCCACATTGAAATCATAAACCATTTCTCTTTTGGATTATACGGGCACATTCTTCCGGTAGTTAAATAACATCCGAAATCATTCCAAAAAATCGGTTTTTGTGTAATTTTTGTCAACCTTTTAAAATATTCTTTTTCTATTTTTTTCCAAATATTTTCTACTGCCCTTAATTGTTCTTTTATAACCAATTGATATATTTTCTTCTTGGGATTAGAAAATATGTATTTATAAACCAAACTCTCGGCAGACTTTCTGTCGCGTTTAATAACCTTGTTCAAAAGATCTTGTGGCATAAAACCAACGCGTTGTTGCGCAGTCATGCCCCATTTGTCTTGCTTGCCCTTAGCAATTAACACCCAGCTCCACGCATCTTTTTTATAATCGTATTTAAATATAACTTTTGGCATATAATTTATTCTACCCTTAAAATCAAAAAATATAAAGGTTTACAAAAACAAAACAAAAGAGTAAAATTTAAACATATGAAGAATATAAAATTTGAAACAAAAATATCGAAAGACATCTTCACACTTTTTTCTATTCTAAACATGGTAGGATATAACGATGAAAATAATAAAAAGGGGATGCATATTGTACGCAAAAGAATAAGGAGTATGTTGGAAAACCAGGATTTCGGTAAATCATATACTTACTTTAAAAAAAATATCAGAAAAATTGATCCCTGGTACTTTATATGTGAACTTCTTAAAAAATATAGCGACACAGTACAAATTAAAATATCCACCTATTATTTTATTTTAAATTTCAGAAAGGCCTCTCAAGATTCGTCTATTAAAAAACTATGGCAAATATTCAAAATTTATCATCTAAAAGAGGCCAAAAAATTATTTTCCGTGTTTAAAACGGAATTAACAAAAATAATGGCGTTTACCAACAAATCGTCAAAAAATTTAAAAAAAATAATTCTTATACCCAACCTACTTGATGCCTTTTGGCGAGGATATGGATTTAAAATACAAAATATCGGCTACATCGTTGTTGGTCCTGGTGCTAAAAAAAATCAAGGCGAATTGATACGTCATGAATTTTTACATATTCTCGCCCCGCAGTATCATATTCCAGCACGCTTTTTATTAAAGAAAGACCATTCGAAGGCAACTAAACTAGGTTATGGGGGGCAAAACATTATTCGAAAAGAATATACGGTCATAGGTCTTAATTTACTCTACGAATCAATAATCCTGAAAAAAAATATCAAAAAAGACATCATACGAGAAACAAAATATTTTCCACACATACGATATGTGATAGAAATTATTAAAAAACAACTTTAAAAAATAAAAGAGGGGGGTCGCTATTGCAACGACCCCCCGAAGAACAAGTGTCTTGGCAAGCATTATTTACTTTTGCTCGCGCAACCACACTTTGCCGGACACGATATCGAGGTCATGCACTCGATACGAGCCCGGACGGACGGTTGATCGCCCACATAGGCGATCCGTCGCTCAGGCTTCGTGCCCTGAGAAACACCGTGCTGGGGTTTTTCTCCCCGGTTTTGTGTGCTCATCGCACACCTCCTTTGTCGCCGAAAAGGCGATTAAATATATAATATTTTGTTAACTCGCGGTTAATCATGCAACGAGGACTTGAAGAGAAATCATTCTCTTTTTTGGTATCATTCAGTGTTTTTACTAAACAATCTCCCGCACAGTATGGCCGTGCAAAACATTCATCGCATGCCGGATCAATTTCATCAATAGAATGCCTCAATTTTCTAATCTTGTTACGATTGAAAAAAAACTTCTTCTTTGTATGATCCCATCTTCCATAAATGAAAAAATTGGCAAATTTGTGTTTAAGCTCAGCAACCTCATGACACGCCGTAACAAAACCCTCTGGCGTAACAACAAAATTTGGCACATATACCCCACAAAATCCTCTACAAAAATCCGACAATTGAGAACTTGTCCCAGAATAAATGAGATCAAGATCAAACGATTTGGCTATATTTTGTGCCTCTATAAATCCACGAATAAAAGATTCAGGTGACGGAAATCGCTGTCCCGTAGATAATCCTCTCCCGCATGGACTTGCGGGTTCAATTTGTACTGTTGCTCCAGAAAAGTTCTCACCAAAAAAGTGAATAATTTCTGGAATTCGTTCAATTCCTTTTTCGGTTATAACAGAATGAATGGTGGTTTTAATCCCCTCGTTTAGAAAAGATCTTACAGCACGGCACACTGTCGCAAAAGACTTATTTCCACCAGCCGTCGGTCGTTGAAAATTCTGTAAATCTTCTGTCCCGTCAAGTGAAACCTGTACAGATCGCATATTGTGTCTTATAATCCAATCTATCTGAGCCCTTGAAAGCATTCCATTTGTAACAAGGGAAACTTCTGAATTTAGGTGCTCATATTTGGCACGCTCGTTAAAATAAACTATAGATGACTGAAATATTGGCCAATTCCACGTGGGCTCTCCTCCGCCATGAAATTCAAGAGAACAATCTTTCTGGCTAGAACGCTTCGTGTTCCCAATAACAAAATCTATTGTTCCCTTGGCAAGCTCCCAATCCATGCTTATGTTTTGTTTCCCCGCATCTGAATAACAATATACGCAACGAAGATGACAATTAAGGGTTGTAAAAATCACCGCAGAAGTTGGAAAAAATCCTTTCATTTCCTCGTTCGAATTGTCTTCCGTTTTTAAAGACAAAAGACGATTTTCGTCTATGTCGGGAAATAATCCTAATAAATCTTGAAATGAAAAATTTGGATCTTTTATTAATTCAACAACCCTACTCTTTTCGGCTTCTGTAATCTCCATTACAAGCCCCTTAAAGGGCATAAATAAAATCTTTCGTTTTCGATCTTCAATAAGAAATATTTCCTTTTTATTCACTTTTTTGCTCCTTTTATTTTCAATTTTCAAAGATCTATATTTAAAGCCGAAATGGCTTTATTTCCATACTTTTAACATACGCCTTATAATGTGCTCTGTCAATGACTAGGCGCCAGCTTCTTCTTTCTTTTCTTCATCATTAAATGCGGATTGCATCATATAGAATTTTCGATAAATTCCATTCTTGTGTTTGATCAGGGTTTCGTGTTTTCCGCGTTCGACAATTTGTCCTTTGTTAAATACAAAAATCTGATCAGCGTGTCTGATTGTGCTTAAACGATGGGCAATAATAAGAGTCGTTCTGCCCTTAACTACATGCATTAAGGCGTCCTGAATTAATTTTTCTGATTCAGAATCAAGATTAGATGTTGCTTCGTCTAAAATTAGAATCCTTGGATCTTTTAATAAGGCTCGAGCAATAGCAATCCTTTGTTTTTGACCAGTAGATAACTTAATTCCTCTTTCGCCAACAATTTGTTTATACTTCTTAGGAAATTTACTGATAAATTCATGCGCATTGGCAATAATTGAAGCCCTGACGATGTCTCTAATATCTGCATGCGGTTTTCCGTAGGCAATATTGTTTTTGAGCGTATCGTTAAATAATGTGATTTCTTGTGGCACAATTGCAATGTTTCTTCTTAGAGATTCTAAGTTAACCTTTTCAATGTCTTGGCCGTCAATCAAAACTCTGCCCCTAATTGGCGAATTATAACGAGAAATTAAATCAACCAAGGTTGTTTTTCCAACTCCGCTTGGCCCAACCAAAGCAATTGTTTCCCCCGGCCTAATCTTAAAATCAATATTCTTTAAAACCTTATTCTTTTTTTTCTTATAAGAGAAACTTACATTTTCAAAAGCAATTTCACCTTTAATTTGCTTTAAATCTACGCCATCAGAATACCTTTCTGGTTTAATTTTAGACAACTTTAACGCTCTCTTAATCACAACCGTTGCGGTCTTAAAAATCCTGTAATTATATCCTAAATGCGCGAATGGCTGAAAAACTAAGTTTATATACCCCACAAACATTACCAAAACTCCGGCAGACATAACTCCAGCCCTTAAAAGAAAAATTCCTATTGCAAAAATAAAAACAAAACCACAACCGACAATTGTTTGTTGCCAAATCTCCAACCTGCTCCATGACATTATAAGTTTCCACAATTTATTATTTGCGTCGATAAAGTTTTTAACATTTCTTTTCTTTTCTAGGTTTTCGGCAACACTTGATTTAACCACCTGGATATTGCTCATTGCATTATGAACGTCACCATAGGCTCTTTCGTAACTTTTATTGGTCGCTTTTTGCGATTTCATAATTGGTTTGGTCTTTATGATCGTCATAACTCCGTAAAAAACAATTATAAACAAAATCGCCACAGAAAGACGCCATTCCACAGAAGTTAAAATGATTAGACCAATTATTGCTTTTAATATTCCCGGAGCAGTCGAAAAAACAATTTCTTCTATTATGCGACTGAAATAGTCGCTGGCACGATAAATTCTCTGAATTATTTCACCCATTTTTTTCTCTTTATGAAAACTAATCGGCAAACACATTACATGCGAAACCAAATCAATGTTAAAATCATTTGAAGATCTCTGCGCAACCATTGAAGACTTTCTGCTCACATAACGATCAATCCAACTAGAAATTAAAGTCAACAATAACCATGCCCCGAGAATTTTAAAAATTAATTCTAAGGTTGTGTTTGTTTTAGTCGCGATATCCACCAATTTACCGTAAATATAGGGAATTACCGCACTAAGTATTGATGACAATATCGCCAAACAAATTAAAAAATATGCCTTCTTTTTGTATTTTTTAAGGTATTGCCATAAAATTTTGATATCTTTATCGATTTTCATATTTTTTCTATTATAGCAGAAATTTATAAATCCGTCAAAATTGGTTGTTGATAACTAAATAATCGTCTATAATTAACCTATAATCAATAATTTCAAAAACTATGCGCAGAAGATTTAAAAAATTATTAATAATTATTATTTCAATCGTTGTTATTTTAATAATCGGCGCTGTTATTTTACAAATAACTGGAACATTCGCTCCACAAAAAATTTATGGATTTTCTGGAACAATTATAGAAATCAACAATAATAGTATTGCTGTTAACGCTATGATCGCCTTAAAAAGTGGCACAACAAAAAATGAAACAAAAATAGTTTTAATTAATCAAGATACAAAAATTACAGAATTAAAAATTCCTACAGCGATTAACGGCCAAATCCCCATAAATGTCCAGCCAACAGAAACAGAAATAAAAATTTCCGAATTAAAAATAAACGACAAAATAGATATTACAATCAATCCCGACAACCAGAAAGAATTCACTGCCAAAACAATCAAATTAATTCAATAAAAACTACCAAAAAGAAAAACCCCGCAACTGCGGGGTTTTTCTTGTCTTTGTTTTATTCACAACTACTTGTGCCTAAACAATTAAAACTTATCCAGCCAACAACATCACTGCCCCACGCCCACCCTTCTAATTCTTTGGTTGAAGAGTTTATTTTTACTTGAGTATTATTTGTTGTTTTCCACTCGCCACTTGAATCACCCAGCTTAATCCATCCGTCCCAACCACCGCCATAAGAAACAGCCCTAATCCAACCAGTAACTCGACCCGTTGAACTGTTATAATTTGCAACACTATCGGCCGGAGACTGTATCGTGGGAGCAAAATTAATCCAACCAATTGTATCTGACCATGCATAACCAGAAAAATTTCCCGTTGATAAATTTACCGTTACGCCATAATTAGAATTACTACAATCTGTATTTGTACAATTCAAACTAATCCAACCAATATTATCAGACCATGCCCAACCAGAAATTTTATCAGTAGCACTTCCATTCACGATAATTGCCCCCGACAACACAACAAGCACATAAATTGCAGACAGTATTATTGTTTTTCTAATATTGATTTTCATAATTATTCAAAATAACCAACAATTCTTGGATTGGGATTTCCTTCGACTGCACATTTGTATTCAAAAATCTGACCAGCGTCTGTACCTTGAATAATCATCCCACCATCATCATAATTATTATCATCATCATGAGAATAAAACCCCTCTCTATCAGAACTCGAACCATTACTTCTCGTGTATATATACATCCACCTTCCCCCTCCACTCTTCATGCTTATAATTATTCCTTTAGCGTTTGCAGAGGTTATGCTTGTGGCATCGTAATCGTGCCAAGCATCATCACAGGTCCAAGACATTGCCGAGGGAGAACTTTTCCAAACAAAACCACCGCCCGTACTACCACCTGATGGCCAAGAAGTTACACAGCTCGCGCCGATACAAAACCCTCCATCAGCCTTCATTTGTCCGCCGGTATAAACGCCTTTATTATTGTATGATCTCACCCAATTGGTATCAAGCATATACCAGCCACCGGCATAAGTTTCGTTATACCAACCCGTTGCACCATAAGTTCTGTGCCAACCCCTATCTCCATCAATCACCACGCTTCCATCAACTTTTAAACCACCGTCAATGCTTAATGCTCCTGATTTAGTTTGCTCTGCAGAACTGGCATTTAAAGGAATTGCTACATTCCCATCTGGTGGATTTGTTGTTGGCCCGGTCCAGGCAAAAATTAAATGTATTCCAAAACCAACAATTGTGCTTAAAATTAGAACCGAAACCAGAACACTCAATATCGAAAATTCTTTATTTAAAAATTTATTTAACATATGCTTGCCCCGCCAAAGGCGGTGGTTTTTTACTAGATTAATTCTTATTTAATTACATCTTACCATTTTAAATAACTTTTTAAAACGGTATCACCTCCCTCCACACTGGCAAGGGATAATTCACACGTATTTGTTTTGTTTCTGTACAAGTATGGCCATCGGAATCAATAACTCGCAAGGTAATTGTTTTTAGTCCTAAGGTTGAATATTTGGTTATCGCATTTTCTAAAACAGAACTATTCGGTGTACCCCCAGTCATTGTCCATTGATAGGTATCTCCTTTAGTTGTAGAACAATCAGAACCAAAGGTTGTTTCATCATAACATTCTGAAGCATCGGTTAAATTAATGTTTTCATTTAAATTTGGTAATCTTGGTGAAGAGGTAAAATCAGTTCCTGGATAAGGATGAATTGGAATTTGGCAAGTAGCTGTTGTTGACCAATCTGATGTTTCTAATTTA
>JAZDGD010000001.1:0-79680 GCA_043807255.1 Patescibacteria group bacterium | reverse complement strand
GCCGTCCGAGTCAGAAATCGGCTCCATGGCGATTCGGATCCGTTCCCCATTGGGTTGATCCGGATAAGCCAATCTCAGGGCTGGTCCGACTTCGTTCGGGCACAGATTCAAGCCAAGCTTCTTGGCTTTAGCATAAATCTGCTTCAACGAAGTTGCTTCCACAAAGCCGAGATCTTTGACCGTGACCTTGACCAAATCCAGTTGGACTTGGTTCTGCGACACCTTGATCTTGTTTAAGATATCGCTGGCCCAATCACCAATCCGGAAGCCGGCTTCGGACAAGGCCTTGCGATAGGCCTCGACCGACTTGTGAACGCCGAGAGTGACGGTCTTGAAGATGGGAAAAGCGGGTTTCGCTTTCGCAACCATGCTCATCGCCAGATCCGCGACCTTGGAAAGGAACTCCTCGGATCGCTTGCCCACGAACAGCTCATAGAGCTGTTCGACCGTACCGCCGAGCACCTTGAATTTGGCCACGAGCTTCTCCACGAAACCCGCGATCACCCCTACCGCGCTCATCAAAACCGACACATCCTTCTTGGCCATTTTTGGCCTCCTTTTGAGTCCCTCCCCCGATTTTTACATCGGAGCCCAGGCTCTCATAGGAAAAGCCATTAAGTGTGGTTCGCCTTGGGCGAATTCACTTTTTGGCTAATATCTCGCAAGTAAAATCTATTTCAAAGGACAATTTTTATTCCATTTATAGTATACACCCAAAACTTTACTTTGTCAATACCTTGCAACCTTTTTTTGTAATCGCGATTGTATGCTCAAAATGAGCAGAAATTGAACGATCTTTGGATAAAAATGCAAAACCATCCTTGGCCCTTTCGATTTTCCAATCACCAATTAAATTCATCGGTTCGATTGCAATTACCATCCCTGGCTTTAAAACAATTCCCGTGGCTTTTTCGCCATAATTTAAAACTTCTGGCTCTTCATGAACTTTTTTGCCAATTCCATGCCCAACTAAATCCCTGACCACATTAAAACCGTTTCTTTCAACATAATTTTGAATTGCAAAACCAATATCCCCCAATCGATTGCCTGGCTTACATTGTTTAATCGCTAGATCTAAAGATTTTTCTGTTACATTAATTAATTTTTGTAATTTTCTGTCAATTTTTCCCCTAGTCCGACCTGACCGGTCGGTCGGGTCTAGGACAATTCCCATAGTTATGGCCATGTCCGTGCAATAACCCTTGAATTCAATTCCCAAATCAAGAGTCAACACATCTCCTTCTCTCAAAATGCGACTACTTGGTATGGCATGGACAATCTCTTCGTTCACAGACACGCATAAGGCGTTCGGGTAACCATTAAATCCCTTAAATGCCGACCTTGCTCCATATTGAAAAATAAGGTCTTCTGCGACCTTATCTAAGTATTTTGTAGCAATTCCGACTTTAGCATGCTTGGCAGTTTCGTGTATAATTTTGCTTAGAATCTTTCCGCCTTCGGCCATTATACTTATTTCTTTTTCAGTGTATAAATTTATCATCTAACGTTATTTAAAATATCTTTAAAAACATTTTCAATAGATTGTTCGCCATTGATTATGGTAACTTTGAATTTTTTTTCTTTAAGATAATTTATTGCTGGAACGGTTTGTTCTTTATATAGCTTTAATCTCATTTTAATTCCATCTATATCGTCATCAATTCTTTTGATTAGTCCTCCACCACATTTATCGCACCTCTTAAGTTCTTTGTATTTTCCGACCCATGGAATTATTTGACCACACTTTTTGCACATTCTTCTTTTGGTTAGACGCCCAATTGATTCCTCCTCTGATATATCAATAATAAAAACTATAGTATTTTTCTTTCTTTCTAAAAAATCGAAAAGTTCATTTAGGTCTTTTGATTCCGATACCCTTCTTGGTGCACCATCCAAAAGAATCCCCTGCCTTACTTTTACATTAAATAAAATTTCATGCATCCATAAAGTAATAGCGATATCATCTATCGGCAGTCCTCCCGAATTAACAACCTTTTTAACTCTCTTGCCAGCATCACTATCCTGATTAGACAATTTTCTAAATAAATCTCCAGATGATATGTAGCTTAAATTTTTAAATTTATTTAACAAAAGCCTGGCCTGAGTACCCTTGCCGCACCCCTGTGGACCAAGCAAAATAAAATTATAAATTTTCTTTTTAAAAGCCATCGTAATCTCTCATGGTTAATTGTCCCTCAACTTGTTTCATTGTTTCCAAAACAACCGAAACCACAATTAAAACCGCCGTTCCGCCAATAGCCATTGAGGTCATCCCCGTTGCTCCCTGCATAATAGACGGCAAAACAGCAATCACGCCCAAAAATAACGCACCAACTAAAGTAATTTTATTCAAAACGTGCGAAAGAAAACTGGCCGTATTTTCCCCGGGCCTTATGCCTGGAACAAATCCACCATTTTTCTGAATATTCTCTGAAATTGCTTTTGGATCGAAAGTAACCGCTGTATAGAAAAACGTAAACACAACAACTAATATAAAATAAACAATTGCATAAAATAATTGATTCTGAAAAACATTTCCAATCACAGTTGCAATATGTGCAACCGTTGGGTTAGATGCTGCTGATAAAAACTTAGCAATCATCCCAGGGAAAAGCATAATTGATAATGCGAAAATAATCGGAATAACACCAGCTTGATTAACTTTTAATGGTAAATAAGTTGAAAAACCACCGTAAACTTTTCTTCCTCTAATTCTTTTTGCGTAAGCGATGGGAATTTTTCTCTGTGCTTCATTAATAATCACAACACCAACAATAACTAATATCGCCACAACAATAAATCCAAGATATGACGGGAGTTGTGCTGGGCTATAGGTAGCAATTATTTGTTGAATTGAGGAAGGAAGTCTGCCAACAATGCCGGCAAAAATCAAAAGCGAAACACCATTGCCAATTCCTTTTTCAGAAATAAGTTCGCCGATCCACATTAAAAATACTGCCCCAGCCGTAACTATAGAAATCGCCGTAATCATCTCCAAAGACGACAAACGAACAATAATTTGTTGACTCATCAAAAGATTAATCATTGCATAGGACTGCATAATCGCCAATGGTACAGTTAAAATTCTGCCATACTGATTAAACTTTCTTTGCCCCTCTGGACCTGATTCTTGATACATTTCCTTTAGTTTGGGAAATATCATGGTTAAAAGTTGCAAGATAATTGTTGAGGTAATATATGGTCCCAACCCCAACATCGCAATGGAAAAATTCTGCATTGCACCTCCGGTAAAAATATTAATCAAACCAAAAAGTTGATTTCCTTGAAAAAAGGCCCGGAGCTTTTCTGTATTAATTCCGGGCACCGGGATATTTGAAACAAGACTAAATACTGCCAACAATGCCAAGACAAACAATATCTTGTTTCTCAGTTCTTTAACTTTAAAAAGTTGTGTTATTTTGCCAAACCACTGCATATTTTTTCTGCACTTTTCGAAAGTTTACAATTTTCAATTTTTAATTTTTTAGTTAATTTTCCGTCACCCAAAATCTTCACTATTGGCATCCTGTTATTCATTTTAGCAACTAAACCTTTCTCCATCAATGTCTGAGGATTAACAATTTCTCCATCTTTAAATTTTTCATTCAAATCCTTAAGATTAACAATCTGTGGCTTGTCTTTAAATGACTTAAAATTATATCCTCTGGTTTTGGGAATCTTTTTAACAAAAGCTCTAATTTCTGGATAAAGTTTTCTACCAGCTCTTGCCAATTGTCCCTTCATTCCTTTACCAGAATACGTACCACGCTTACCTCCACGGCCAACGCGTTTTTTACTCTTGTTGATATTTTTCGGTTTAACCTGATGTAGTTGCATATTATAATAACTTCTTTAGTGCCTCAATCGTTGCTTGAGCATTGTTTAGTTTATTAGTAGTGCGACCGATGATCTTCGATACAACGTTTTCAATCCCAGCCAAATTACAAATCACGCGCACAGCACCACCAGCAATAATTCCCTGTCCCTTTTGTGCTGGCTTTAACATTACTTTTGCTGCACCGAATTTTGCTTCAATCATCTGTGCGATTGATTTGTTTTCAGTAATTGGAACTTCAATTAATGCTTTTTTGGCCTGATTGACCGCCTTTTCAACTGCAATGGTTACATCTGCACCCTTAGCCAGACCAACGCCAACTTTTCCTTTTTTGTTCCCAATTACAACCAATGCCCTAAAACTGAACCTTCTTCCGCCAGAAACCATTCTTGCGGTTCTTCTAATGTCTAAAAGTTTTTGTTCGAATTCTGGTTTTTCTTCCTTGCCCCTTTCCGGTCTTCTTCCGCCCCTTCCTCCTCCACCACCTCTCCCGCCTCCGCCTCCTCTGCCAAATCCACTGAATGGTTTTGGTTGCTTTTTCTTAATTTCCCCGACAACACCTTCGGAGTTAGACGGGCCCGCCTGCTTGCCCTCTGGGCTTGCGGCGGGTTCTATTGGTTGTTCTACTTGTACGTCTTTTATTTCATCTGCCATAAATTTGTTGTTACTAAAACTTTAATCCACCCTGGCGAGCACCATCGGCCAATGATTTCACTCTGCCATGATACTTGTGCCCAGCTCGATCAAAAATTATTTTTTCAATCTTTTGTTCTAGTGCTTTTTTAGCAATTAATTCTCCGACCTTAAGGGCCATTTCAACTTTTTTCATTTTGCCTTTTATTTCTAAGTCCTTTGCGCTAGCCAATGTCTTTCCTTTGATGTCGTCAATCAATTGTGCATAAATATGTTTATTGCTTCTGAAAACATAAAGTCGCGGGACTTCTTTTGTTCCAATAAGCCTTGCTCTAATTCGTTTATGTCTGATTATTCTTTTTTCTTTTTTGGTTCGTTTCATATTATTATCCAGTTGTGCCTACGGCCTTTTTGCCGTCCTTTCTTCTGATTATTTCTCCGTCGTATCTTATCCCCTTTCCCTTATACGGTTCTGGTTTTTTTTGCGTTCTGATGTTTGCCGCAACCTGACCAACAACCTGCTTGTCAATGCCAGAGATAAGAACTGTATTCTTTTCTACTTTAAATTCAATTTCTTTTGGGGCAGTTATTTCTACTGGGTGTGAAAATCCTAAATTTAAAACTAATTTATTTCCATTAACCACCGCCTTAAAACCAATGCCTTCGATAATTAATTTCTTACTAAATCCCTTAGAAACGCCCTCTACCATATTGGCGATCAACGCCCTAAACGTTCCCCACAAAGCAAGACTGTTTTTGGTTTTATTTTCTTGTTTTAAAGAAATAGTTTTGCCTTTGATTTCTATTTTAATGTCTGAAACTATTTTTTGTGATAATTCTCCTTTTTTCCCTTTAACCAAAACCAAATCTTTATCGATTTTTACTTCGACTCCATCGGGAATGATAATTGGTTGTTTTCCTATTCTAGACATATTAAAAAACTCTACAAATTAATTCTCCTCCCAGTCCTTTCTTTTTTGCCTCCTTGTCAGTCATCAGTCCAGAAGAAGTAGTTAAAATAATTATTCCGCGACCTTGCGAATATCTAATCAAGTCTTTTTTGGCGACATAAATTCTTTGACCAGACCTACTGATTCTCATTAGTCCCTGGATTTTGGGAATTGTATTTCTTTCGTCTTTATATTTTAAAACCATTTCTATCTCCCTTGTCACTCCCTTTCCTAATTCTTTAACCGCACCTACGTATCCTTCTGTACTTAAAATTCTTGCTAATTCAAACTTAATTTTAGAATGCACCAAATTAACAGTTTTATGACCAACTGCTTGTGCGTTTCTTGTGCGTGTTAACATGTCTGATATTGGATCTATGTTCATATATTATACTTGCCCCGATATGGCGGGGATTACCAGCTTGATTTTTCAATTCCAGGGAGCTCCCCTTTATTTGCTAATTCTCTAAAACAAATTCTACATAAACCGAATTTTCTCATAAAGCCGTGTCTGCGACCACACTTAAAACAACGATTAACTTTTCTTGTTGAGAATTTTGGTTTCTTTTTCGATTTTGCAATATCTGATGTTTTGGCCATAAATTTATTTTATCGGAAAACCCATTAATTTATATAATTCCAATGCTTGCTCTTTGTCTTTGATGTGCGTAACTACGGTTATTTCTAAACCAAAAATTCTACGAATGTCTTCTTGTGAGATTTCGGGAAAAATAAGATGTTCTTTAACGCCAATGCTTAGGTTCCCGTCTTGATCAATTGATTTTACAACCAATCCCCTAAAATCTCTAGTTCTTGGTAATACAATATTAATTAGTCTTGAAATAAAATCATACATTCTCTTGCCACGAAGCGTAACCTTTAGTCCGACTGGCATACCTTCTCTGACCTTGAAAGCAGAAATATCCTTTTTTGCTAAAGTTGCAACTGGTTTTTGTCCGGTAATTAATGTCAAATCTTTTTCAATCGATTCTCGGGCTTTGTCGTCTTTGGAAATTACAACGCTTCCAATCCCCACATTGACTACAACTTTTTCAATTACGGGAACAGAAAAATCGTTCTTGAAGCCAAACTTTTCTTTCATTTTTGGCACAACCTCTTTTTTGTATTTTTCTTCTAATGTCATATTTTTATATTTTATATCTCTTGAAGGCACTTCTTGCAGATTCTTGTTTTGCCATTCTCAAGCACCCTGTGACCGATTCGAGTTGCTTGTTTGCATTTTGGACAAATTAATTTTGCGTTAGAAGCATTGATTGATCTAGAAATTTCTACTCTTTGTCCTTTTTCTCCTTCTTTTTTCGGTTTTATGTGTTTCTTAACAATATTCAAACCATCGACAATAATTCTATTGTTTTTTGGGAAAACTTCATTAACTTTTCCGCTTTTCCCCTTATCCTTGCCTGCAATTATTAAAACGATATCATTTAATTTAATTTCCATGCCTTTATAAAGAAGTCAAACTTCTCATAGTACTTCTGGTGCTAATGAAATTATTTTATCAAAACCACGTTCTTTTAGTTCCCTAGCAACTGGACCAAAAATTCTATTCCCCTTTGGCTCTTTGCCGTCTAAAACAACCGCAGCGTTGTCGTCAAATCTAATATAGCTACCATCTTTTCTTCTTAAAGACTTTTTTTGTCTAACAATCACCACTTTAATTATTTCTTTCTTCTTGACCATTTTTCTCGGTTCTGCCACTTTTACCGAAGCCACGACAATATCTCCGATTGTGGCATATCTCTTTCTGGTTGCGCCTAAAATTCTAAATACTCGGATAGCCTTTGCTCCGGTATTATCGGCGACTTTTAAATTTGTTCCAACTTGTATCATATAATTATAGCACTATCCATTTTTTATCTTTTGATATCGGCCTACATTCTTTAATTATAACTTTATCGCCAAGATGATATTTGTTCTCCGGGTCATGTGCTTTATATCTTTTTGAAACCTTATATCTCTTGCGATATTGTTTATGTTCTTTGATTCTTTCAATTAAAACTACAATGGTTTTATCCATTTTGTCTGAAACTACTGTTCCTTTTAGTGTTTGTTTATTTGTTTCGTTTTGCTTTTTCATTTTGTTTAATCAAAGTTAATACTCTTGCGATATCGCGTCTGGTGCGATGAATTTCATTAATATTCTTCACTTTTCCACCAACCAAATTAAATCTTAATTCTCTAAGAGAATCTTTTAAATGAATTAAGGTATCGTGTAATTCTTTTTCTGTTCTTTGTTTTAACTCTTGTACTTTCATAATTATCTTTTAACAAATTTAGTTTTAATTGGTAATTTATGCGAAGCCAGCCTCATTGCTTCTTTGGCAACTTCCTCGGTTACGCCATCAATTTCAAAAAGTATTCTTCCTGGTTTTACGGCCGCCACATAATGCTCAACGCTTCCCTTTCCTCCTCCCATGGGCACTTCTTGTCCTTTTTGGGTAACTGGTTTGTCTGGAAAAATTTTAATCCAAAGCTTTCCGCCTTTTTGGAGATGATGAGTCATGGCACGCCTGGCTGCTTCAATTTGTTTGGCCGTAATCCATTTGGTTCCATCTGCCTTTAAGCCAAAACTTCCGAAATTTAATTCCGTCCCGCCCTTTGATAGTCCCAAGGCCCTTCTTCTGCCTTTATGCCATTTTCGATGTTTGACTTTTTTCGGTTGCATAATTATTTATCAAAAACTTCCCCTTTGTTTATCCAGACCTTTATTCCGATTACTCCGTAAATTGTATGCGCATTAACCTGGGCATAATTAATATTTGCCCTAATTGTTTGAAGTGGCAAACTGCCCTTTTTAAGCCACTCTTCTCGTGCCATTTCTGATCCATTCAAACGTCCAGAAACAAAAATTTTCACGCCCTTAACTTCTGAATTTTGTATTACCTTTTCAATGGTTTGCTTCAACACTCTTCTGAATGGCATTCTGCGCTCCAGTTGTTCGGCAATCGCTTGGCCGATAATGCTTGCCTGAATTTCAGCCTTTCTAATTTCTTCTACATCAATTTTAATGTCAATGCCTTTAATTTTGCTTTTAAAAATTTTACTAATAATTTGTTTTTTGACTTCCTGTATTCCCGCTCCGCCACGACCAATAATAATGCCCGGCCTGGCTGCTTTAATAATAATATGCACTGAGTTTGCTGAGCGCTTTATAATAACCTCATCAATTGCTGCTGATTTTAATTCTTTTTTTACAAAATCACGGATAGCAATATCCTGCTCCAAATTATTCTTGTAGTTTTTTTTGCTATACCATTGTGACTGCCAGTCTTCAATGCCTTTTATTCTAAAAACTTTTGGATGTACTCTGTGGCTCATAATTAAATTGATTTTCTTCTAAAAATTCTTTTAGCCCAGTTTTGTTTTTTTGGTTTTATTGTTGTTTCTTTAACTGGTTTTTTATTAATCGATTTTGAAGAGGTTTTTGTTTCTGTATTTATTTTTGTCTCCCTAATTACGGATTGTTTCTTCTCAATCTTAACTCCTTCTTTAACCCCCAAAGATATAATAATGTGACTTGTTCTTTTCATGATCGGGAATGCTCTACCGCGAGACATTGCCCTCTGTCTTTTAAAGGGTACTCCTTCATCAACTTTAATTTCTTTTATGAATAAATTTTCTTTGTCAACATTGAAATTACTCTTTGCATTAGCAATCGCTGATTTTAAAAGTCGATAAACTGGGGCCGATGCTCTGCGACTCAAAAACTTAAGCTGAGCCTCGGCCTCCTTGATCTCTTTGCCCCTTATTAAATCTATCACAGATCTAACTTTTCTTGGAGCAATTCTTAAATAATTTAAACTAGCTTTAATTTCCATATATTTTATTTGCTTGGTTTGGCGGTTGGGACTGAAGCTGGAGCAGAAGCAATCGGAGCGCCCTTTTCAATGTCTTTCTGCATTTTTCCTCCATGACGAACAAATTTTCTGGTTGGAGAGAATTCTCCCAATTTATGTCCGACCATTTCTTCTGTAACAAACACCGCAATATGGTCCTTGCCATTGTGTACGCCAAAAGTAACCCCAACCATTTCCGGAGTAATTGTGCAGTCTCTGGCCCATGTTTTAATTACTTTTTTTTCTCCACCCTTGGCCAGTTTGACTTTTGCGATTAATTTTTCGTCCACCCAGGGACCCTTTTTTAAGCTTCTTGGCATGTTTTTATTTTTTATTTTCGTTTTTTATGTATTCTTCTTTGAACTATAAATTTATTTGAATATTTTTTCTTTTTCCTTGTTTTGACGCCAAATGCTTGTTTGCCCCAAGGCGTTTTTGGACCCCTGCGCAATCCAATTGGCGATCTACCCTCTCCTCCACCGTGTGGATGATCAACTGGATTCATTGCGGTTCCTCGAACCCTTGGCCTTACTCCCTTCCATCTCATTCTTCCTGCTTTCCCCAAATTAACAAACATATGCTCTGGATTGCTCAATGCTCCAATTGTTGCCATGCAATCAGCTAAAATCATTCTTGTTTCAGTGGAGGGAAGTGTCAAATGAACATATCTTCCTTCGTTAGCGGTTACTTGCGCACTTGAACCAGCAGAATGAACTATTTTTCCGCATTGTCCTGGGATTAATTCAATATCGTGAACAAACGTTCCTACGGGAATATTTTTTAATAACAATCTATTGCCCGGCTTTAATGTCGTCTTTTCTGAAGTAATAATTTCGTCTCCAATCTTTAAATCTTGGGGCAATAAAATATATCTTTGTTCTCCGTCTGCATAACAAATCAGGGCAATAAACACCGATCTGTTTGGGTCATATTCTATTGTTTTAACTTTTGCTGGAATGTTAAACTTCTCTCTTTTAAAATCGATTACTCTAAATAATTTTTTATGTCCACCACCCTGATGTCTAACTGTAATTCTGCCTTTTCTATTTCTCCCCGCTTGTTCTTTAAATGACAAAAGTAGAGATTTTTTAGGTTTATCCCCGGATAGTAATTTTTTGTATTCGATACCAATTCTTCCTCTGGTACCTGGACTTGTTGGATTAAAATGTTTCATAATCGATAGAGAAGTTAGACTTTTTAATGAGGCAAAATTTCAATTTTATGTCCCTTTTCTAGGGTAACAATCGCTTTTTTATAGCCCGATTTTTCGCCCTTCATTCCTCTCATTATCCTAACCTTTGGTTTAATGTTAATAATATTAATATCTTTAACTGCTACGCCATAAAGACCGGCAACGGCTTTTTTTATTTCCGACTTATTGGCATCGGCATAAACCCTAAAAACATATTTACCATTCTCTGATAATATTGTTGCCTTTTCACTAATGTGGGGTTCCTTTAAAAGCTCGGCAATTGCAATCTCCTTCCTTTTGGTTGGGGCTTTTTTGATGGATTTCCCGCTATCAATGACTGGCTTTCCCGACACCATTGGTGTCGAGGATCCCGACTGCGGTCGGGACTTTTTAAAAATATTAAATATTGCCATATGTTTTTTCAATTACACCAATCGCCTCCTTATCTAATAATAAATATTTAAATGATAACAACTCTAAAACATTCAAACTGTCAGCAAAAATCGTTTTCGAATCGGGAATATTTCTCATTGCAATGCTTACGTTCTCTTTATTTTTCGATACTGTTACCAAAACACTAATTTTCTTTTTATCTTTAAAAATCTTTTTTAAAACAATGGACATTGATTTTGTTTTTGGTTCATTTATTTTAAGGTCATCGACAACGACTAACTCTTTGTCCCGTAATTTTGAGGATAAAACCATAAATAATGCCTTTTGTTTTATTTTCTTATTAATTTTCCTTGAAAAATTTTCATCATTTCTTGGCCCAAAAGTAACACCACCGCCTCTCCATAACGGAGATCTGGTTGAACCATGTCTTGCGCGACCAGTTCCTTTTTGTCTCCACGGCTTTTTACCACCACCTCGCACGTCTCCTCTGTTTTTGGTATGTGCTAAATTTTGACGACTATTCGCCATCTGCACATTAACAACCTGATAAATTACATCATCATTAATTTCAATATTAAAAATATTTTCTGGCAATTCAACTGTTCCAGTTTTTTCTCCTTCCAAATTATATAAATCTGTCTTAGTCATATTTAAATTGTTTGTATCTCAATCAACCCATTGTTTGGACCCGGCACTGCTCCAGACAAAGCTAATAAATTATTTTCCAAATCAACAACAACAACTTTTAAATTTTTAATTGTACTCCTGGCCACGCCCATGTGTCCTGCCATTCTCATCCCTTTAATAACTCTTTCGGGGAAACTGCAACCAATTGAACCAGGCTTTCTTTGATCGTGTGGATGACCATGTGATGCTGGAGCACCTTTAAACCCATGTCTCTTAACTACGCCTTGAAAACCTCGCCCCTTAGAGATTCCTGCAATTTTCACTTTATCTCCTTCTATAAACTTAGAAACGTCAATCTTGTCTCCGGCCTTATATTCTTCAATTGTTCCGCAGAATTCAGTTAAAAATCGATATTCTTTTCCTTTTTGTGGTTTTTTGACTTTTTTTGCTTTTAATGCCTCAAAACCAATTTGAATTGCTTCGTATCCATCTTTCTCTTTAGTTTTAATTTGAGTAACAAAACAAGGACCAGCTTCAATAACTGTAACTGGCGTTACATTCCCGTCTTTGTCATATATTTGTGTCATTCCGACTTTTTTTCCAGTAATGAACTTCATAATCTTAATCAATTTTTAATAAAAAATACCGATTGTCCGGTATTTTTTACGCGGATAATTATACTTTTTAACTAGTTATATTGTAAATACAAATCCATAACAATTTGTACATTCTACATCTTAATCTCAATGTCGACTCCGGCTGGCAAATTCAAATTCATCAATGCATCAATGATTTTCGGTGCAGGATTAAATATATCAATTACCCGTTTGTGAGTTCTCATTTCAAACTGCTCCCTTGCGTTTTTATGCACAAAGGTCGAACGATTAACTGTATATTTTTGAATATGGGTTGGCAATGGTATTGGACCAACTACCTCGGCACCATATCTCTCGGCGGTCTCAATAATCTGTTTTGCTGATTGGTCAACAATCTTATGATCAAATGCTTTAATTTTAATCCTAAGGCGTTGTTTAACTTCTTCTTGAGCCACGCTTTCCTTCTTTTTGACTGCCATAGCTATAACTTACTCAACTATTTAATGATCTTAGTGACAAATCCCGCTCCCACTGTTTTTCCACCTTCTCTAATGGCAAATTTTTGCTTTTCTTCTAACGCAACTGGGGCAATCAATTTAACTGTAATTTTTGCATTATCTCCTGGCATAATCATTTCAACTCCATCAGCCAAAGAGACTACATCTCCGGTAACGTCAGTTGTTCTAATATAAAACTGAGGTTTATATCCCTTCAAAAATGGAGTGTGTCTACCACCTTCTTCTTTAGATAATATATATACCTCGGCTTCAAATTCACTATGAGGAGTAACTGATCCTGGTTTTGCAATAACTTGACCTCTTTCAACATCTTCCTTCTTTAATCCTCTTAAAAGAATACCGGCATTGTCGCCAGCTTGACCAAAGTCGAGTGATTTATTAAACATTTCGATTCCAGTTACAACTGTTTTCTGGGTTGGTCTTATGCCAACAACCTCAATTTCATCATTAACCTTAACCGTACCTCTTTCAATTTTTCCCGTAACAACTGTTCCACGGCCTTCAATTGAGAAAATATCTTCAATTGGCATTAAGAATGGTTTATCGGTTTCTCTTTTTGGTTCTGGAATATATTCGTCTAAGGCCTTTGCAAGTTCAAAAATACATTTTGCGTCTTCTGAATTAGGATCATTTGACTCTAAGGCCTTTAATGCTGAACCCTTAATAAATGGAATTTTGTCTCCTGGATAATTATATTTTGTTAAAAGCTCTCTAACTTCTGCTTCAACTAAATCAATAAGTTCTGGATCATCAACCTGATCAATTTTATTCAAGAAAACAATAATATTTGGCACTCCAACTTGATTAGCCAAAAGTATATGTTCTCGGGTCTGGGGCATAGGACCATCAGCTGCTGATACGACCAAAATTGCGCCATCCATTTGAGCTGCGCCGGTGATCATATTCTTAATATAAGCAGTATGACCCGGACAATCAATATGTGCGTAATGTCTTTTTTCTGTTTCATATTCAACGTGTGCTAATGCAATTGTAATACCACGCTCCCTTTCTTCTGGGGCGGCATCAATTTCATTAACTCCTTTTTTAGACGCAACAAATCCCTTAAGCCCTAATTGCCTTAAAATAGCTGCAGTTAAAGTGGTTTTGCCATGATCAATGTGACCAATTGTTCCCACATTAACATGCGGTTTTGTTCTTTCAAATTTCCCTGCCATATTATTTTTGTTTACTTAATTATTTATTTATTTATTTTACAGTTTAACTGATTATTAATAATCAGTCAAGTCTCCTTACCTCTGCCTGCCCTCTATTATGGTTAACGCCACATTTTTAGGAACTTCTTCGTAATTAGAAAATTCCATTGTGAACGTTCCCCTCCCTTGAGTCATCGATCTAATTCTGGTTGCATAACCAAACATCTCAGACAAAGGAACCTTTGCACCGATAATCTTCGCGCTTAAACGATCATCGATTTTTTCTATTCTCGCTCTTTTACTATTTAAATCTCCTGTAACGTCGCCTAAAAATTCTATAGGAATAACTACCTCAAGTTGCATAATCGGTTCAAGCAAAATTAAATCTGCCCTTTTGGCTGCTTCCTGTAAAGCAAACGAACCAGCCATCTTAAACGACGCCTCAGAAGAATCGACTTCATGAAAAGACCCATCGAACAATGTTACTTGTGCATCAACAAAAGGATACCCGGCTAAAACACCCCTATCCATTGCTTCCTTAATTCCTTTCTTAATTGCTGGGATGTATTCTGCTGGAATAGCCCCCCCCTTAATTGCGTCAATAAATTCAAACCCCTTTCCCCTTTCAAGTGGTTCAATTTTTATCCAAACATCGCCATATTGTCCACGACCACCCGATTGTCGGATATATTTTCCTTGTGCTTCTGCAGTTTTCTTAATTGTTTCTTTATAGGCAACTTGTGGTCTACCAACATTCACCTCAACTTTAAATTCTCGCTTCATTCTATCAACAATAATTTCTAAATGTAATTCGCCCATGCCCCAAATAATTGTTTGACCTGTCTCTTCGTCGGTTTTAATTTTAAATGTCGGATCTTCGTCAGTTAGACGTTTTAATGCCATACCCATTCTTTCTTGATCTGCTTTGGTTTTCGGCTCAATACTCATCGCAATAACTGGCTCCATAAACTTAATTATTTCAAGCACGATTGGCTTGTTCTCATCACAAAACGTATGACTGGTTTTAACGTCTTTTAATCCCACGGCAGCTGCAATTTCTCCGGAATAAACTGTTTCCACTTCTTCTCTTTTGTCTGCTTGTAAACGTACAATTCTTCCTAGTCTTTCTTTTTTATCAAGCGTGGAATTATAAATATATGATCCAGCCGAAACTGTTCCGGAATAAACTCTAAAGAAGGTAAGCTGACCAACAAATGGATCGCTTTGCAATTTAAATGCTAATGCAGAAAATGGTTCTTCGTCTGATGCGTGTCTTACTATTTCCTCTCCTGTTTTTGGATCAATTCCTTTGACTGGCGGGATATCTAACGGACTTGGTAAATAATCAACAACCGCATCTAAGATTAATTGTACTCCTTTATTTTTCAATGCTGACCCAGCAAAAACTGGAAAAATTTTATTAGCAATTACTGCTTTGCGTAAAACAACTTTTAATTCGTCGACTGTAATTTCTTTGCCGTCTAAATACTGGCTCATTAGTGCTTCGTCTTCAGCAACAATTTTTTCAATTAATTCTCCTCGGTATTTTTTAGCATCTTCTAAATATTCTGCAGGGATTTCTGCTTCAATCACTTGCTCTCCCTTATCTCCTTCAAAATAAAATGCCTTCATCTTGAGTAAATCTATAACTCCCACATGATTTTCTTCTAGGCCAATAGGGATTTGCACCCTTACTGCATTTTTATCTAAACGATCTAAGATTGATTGATAAGATTTTTCAAAAGATGCCCCCATTCTATCTAATTTATTAATGAAGCATAATCTGGGAACATTTTCTTCGTCAGCATAACGCCAATTTGTTTCTGATTGTGGTTCTACTCCTGCAACTCCGTCGAAAACAACAACCGCCCCATCTAAAACATGGAGCGATCTTTTAACTTCGGCTGTAAAATCAATATGTCCCGGAGTATCAATAATATTAAAACGAACCTTTCTTGAAATATCAGAGGCTGGCATATATGTTGGGTTCCAAAAACAAGTGATTGCTGCGGCCGTAATTGTAATGCCACGCTCTCTTTCTTGTTCCATCCAATCGGTGGTTGTTTCGCCCTCATGAACTTCACCTATTTTATGAATCATCCCCGTGTAATATAAAACTCTTTCTGACGTGGTGGTTTTACCAGCATCAATATGCGCAATGATTCCAAAATTCCTAACTTTTTCTAAAGGATAATCTCTCATATATTTACCATGCAAAATGTGCAAAAGCTCTGTTTGCTTCCGCTACACGATGTGTTTCTTCTTTCTTTTTAACTGCCTCGCCAGTATTATTATAAGCATCCATTAGTTCTTTGGCTAATTTTTCCGCGGTTGGTTTGCCTTTGCTTTTTCGAGTCGCACCAATAATCCAACGCATTGATAATGCTTCTTTCCTTTTGCCTTTTACCTCGTAAGGAACCTGATAATTAGCTCCTCCAACTCTTTTAGACTTAACCTCCAAAAGCGGTGAAGTGTTTTTAATCGCTTGTTCAAAGATTTCTAAAGCGCTTTCTTCCTTTTTTAATTGTTTTGCTGCCGTATCCATCGCGGTATAAAAAATAGTCTGAGCAGTTGATTTCTTCCCTCCAATCATCAAATTGTTTACAAATTTAGAAACCAAAATACTGTTATATCTTGGATCTGGATTTAATTCAATTTTTGCCGCTTGTTTTCTTCTCATAAATTTTGGGGAGAATCCCCGCCCAAAAGTCGCTATGCGACTATTGTGGCGGGCTCGCCTGCTTGCGCTTCGCGCTTGCGGCGAGTTTTTTAGCACCATATTTTGATCTTTGTTGTTTTCTACCCTCAACTCCAACGGTATCTAATATCCCTCGAACAATATGATATCTAACACCTGGCAAATCCTTTACTCTCCCACCACGAAGCACAACCACGGAATGTTCCTGTAAATTATGACCTTCGCCTGGGATATATGCCGTTACTTCCATTTGATTGGTGAGACGAACCCTGGCAACTTTTCTCAATGCTGAATTTGGTTTTTTGGGTGTAATTGTAAAAACCTTTAAACAAACACCTCGTTTAAATGGAGAAAAACCTTTTATTGGTCTATTTTTTTTAACATTAAAACCACGCCTTAAAGCAGGCGTTGTTGTTTTTGACTTCAAAGCTTTTCTTGGTCGTTTAATTAATTGATGTATTGTCGGCATAAATAAATTCTGTATAAAAAAATAACTCTCTCAATTATTGAGTTATTCAAATAATAGCGTTAAAAAAATCTCTTGTCAAATATATCCCCATCTTATATCGTATGTCCGGCGAAAATTGTAAAAATGAAACTTGCGATGGTTGGTAAGATTGTAATTGCAATCGCTAAAGCAATAAATGTCCCAACAAATGATTTGCCAAATTTTTCTTCCAATTTGGGAAATTTGTTGATTAATAACTTTGAGCCATCAAGCGGTGGCATGGGAATCAAATTGAACAATGCCAAAAATATATTAATGTAAGCTATCCATCCAAATGGCATAGTCAAAAATGGAAAAACGGAAAACCTAATTAACAATCCCAGAACCAAAGCGATAAATAAATTAGAAGCTGGCCCGGCCAAAGAAACGAAGGTTAATCCCCATTTCTGGTTTTTAAAGTTATAAGGATTGATTGGCACTGGTTTTGCCCAACCCAGAAAACCGCCAACAAAAAACAAAAAGAACAATGGAATAATCACTGTCCCATAAATATCAATATGTGGGATTGGGTTCAGGGTCAATCTCCCTGCGTTCTTGGCAGTATGATCACCCTGAGCAAAAGCAGCCCAAGCATGACAGTACTCGTGAATGATCGCAGAGAAGATTATGATTATATATATGAATATTTTTGTTTCAATTGAAGACATTTGCTAAATTTTTAATTCCGTGTTAAATTTAATTAGGTTAATTAGAAATTAGAATAATTACCTGCCCGCCAAAGCTACGCTTGGCGTTGCGGGCGGGGAATAATTTTATGTCAAGAATATGTTCCCTTTGCGGGAAAACATCTATAATGAGCGTAACACGAAAAAAGCTACGCAGCAAATATAATCCTACTTGCAAATCAAGAAGATATCCAAATTTACAATGGACAACTTTGGCTAATGGTCAAAGAATTAAAGCTTGTGTAAAGTGTATTAAGCAAATTGGAAAAAAGAAATAAGCCCCAATTACGGGCTGTAGTATAGTGGCAGTACGCGCCCATGGGGTGGGTGTGGCCCGAGTTCGATTCTCGGCAGCCCGACCTCGCAATGCCATAGCCTTGGCGACGGCTTGCCCAATAAAAAAAACAATCTTTTCGGATTGTCTTTTTTATTTTATTTTTTATTTTCTAAATATTTCTCAATTAATTCTATGTCCTTTTGATCCTTTTCTCTATTATATACTTTCTTCCACCTTAAAACCTCTTCCATTCTTGCAAATGACAAACCATCTATTATTTCCGCTTCGTTTATTAATTTTTCAACATCCCATTCGCCCGGTCCCCACTCATAATACATTTCAATATCACCATTTTGCAGTCCATCGCAAGTTTCAAGTTTTGCACTCCATCCTTCTTTATCTCTAAATTCCTCAAAAACATCTCGCGTTACAACAAGATCTATGTTTCCCGATTCCTTCAGTCCCCTTACTATCATTGGTCCGCTTCCAAATATCGCAAATTTACCTTTCGGCAAATTTAGTTTTTTTAATTTTTCCAATAAATCTTTAAACATGTTCTATTTTTACCTATTTAAGAATGTTACCGTTAATTGCAACACTGTTGCGAAACAAACCCACAAAAGATATGGAATGTTAATATATGCAACCCATTTCATGTGTGGGAAAATCGCGATCATTGCCCAGATTAATGTACCAAGCACCAACAAGATATCAATTGCTGCTAAAATATTGTTTTGTAAGCCGAACTGGATCGGCGTAAACGCAAAATTAAAAATGAGATTTAAAATAAATGGTAGCACAACAATAAAACTAATTTTCTTTTGAAATGCCATCATAAAAACCTTGCCAAACGAAATTGCAATCAAAGCATACAAAACCGTCCAAACCGGACCAAAAAGCCACGAAGGCGGAGCCCACGACGGCCTAATTAATTGCTGATACCATTCGTAGTTTTTCATATACCTCTATTCTATCACAATTTCACTTATTTTTTAATAATCTTTTCTCCGTCGGTTAGAATTTGTATAGTGCCTTCGTTGCTAGTTTGTAAAACAATTAAATTCTTCAGTCGGCTCATAACGTCTGGGTGCGGATGGCCATAAGAATTATCTTTTCCGACCTCAATTATCGCCATTATTGCATTTACTGCGTTCAAAAATGCGTCACTGGTCGAGGTTTTACTACCATGATGTGCAATTTTTATAATATCAGCACTTAAATCAACTTTTGCTTTAATTAATTTATTTTCAGTGCTCTTTTCTATATCGCCCGTAAATAGTACGCTAAAATTCTTGTAGATTAATTTCCCAACAACCGAATAATTATTCGAATCAGACAATTTTTTGTTTTCCATGCTTTCAAATGGATACAAAATATCTAAATTGATACCGTTGCCAAAATCAATCTTTTCACCGGCTTGTGCAATATAGATTGGAGTTTTTTTGTTTCCAATTAAATTTACAAATTCATGATATTGTGCCGTGTCTCTGATAATCCCATTAAATACAATAACTCCAACATTATATCTCTTTAGAACCTCAATTAAACCATTCATATGATCCTGTTCGGGGTGGGTTAACAAAACAACATCAATATATCGATCATAAAACGGCATAACTTCGCCCAATTTTTCTAAAACGCTTAAATTCGGTCCGCCGTCGATTAACATTTGTTTTTTGTTTAATGTTTCAATAAAAATTGCATCGCCCTGTCCGACATCCAAAAAATCAATCTCCAAAAACTTATTCGGAATTGACTCTTGAAATACAAAAATCCAAACGATTATCGTAATCGTCAATAGGCTTAATAAAATTTTCCCTTGATATTTTCTAATCATTGTGATAAATTTGTTTCGCCACGGGCTTTTTTTATTCAACAATAAATAAATATTCGGTCCTTCGAGGACCGAATATTTATTCTAATATCAATTCCCCCATGTCGCCTATTTCCATTTCTTTTAACCATCTATTTATGCTTTGTTTATACTTCTCTTCTCCGCCAAATATATCTAATAATAATTTTCGGTCTGTAACTGACGGAAAATTCTTAATATTTGAATAGTCCATATGGCTAGACCATCTATACTTGTCTAAATATTCTGTTGCCTTGTTGTAATCTTTTATTTTTCTCTCCCTCCATTCTGGGAACTTAAGATCTAGCGGATTTAGATGAATATAATACGGAAGATTGAGAAAATGATTAGAGTTACTGATTAAAATTGATTTATAACGACTCTCGAAGATGGTTCCTTTGCGCTTGTATCTGGCGTTAAAATATCTAACATAGCCAGCGCCAAGTTTTTGCATAAATTTTGAAATCCCACCTTCTCTTATTTCACTTATCAATAAGTGATAATGATTCGGCATCAGACAAAACGCATGAATATTTACCAGCAATTTTCTTGGCTTTCTAATATTCGGTCCTTCAAGGACCGAATATTTACTTGCTAGGCTTTCGTCGTTAAATTCAAATAAATCGTGGACAAATCTAAAATAATCTTTGTCATTTAAAAATATTTTCTTTTTATCTATTGACCTATTTAAAATATGATAAATTTCTGCCATATATTTTATTTTAACCCATAATATTCGGTCCTTCAAGGACCGAATATTTCTTCTTTTGATAATAATTATATAAAACAATTAATCCAACCAATACAACATAATATCCAACAACCCAAAGCCAATGCACGCCTGAAATTTCTTTTGATGCCCATGAAATTTTGGCAAACCAATCAATTATTCGTAGAACATAGGCCGAACCTAGATATGCCGGCCAAAGTAAAATTTTTCCCAAAAAACCAGACACCATCACTCCCCCAACAAAAATCATCCCAATAATTGTAAGCAGGGTTATAAATGGCACAATTAAAATATTGGTAATTGGCGAAATAAAAGAAATTTTTCCAAAATTATAAACCAAAATACCCAAAACCGATATTTGTGCAGCAATCGTCGTATCAATAATCTCTAAAATAGAACCAATATATTCTCTTTTCAATAATTTCCCCCACCACCCATCAAAAATTGGCTTGATGTAAATCAAGCCAATTACAGCGATAAAAGACAATTGAAACCCAACGTCGTATCTTAATAACAACGGATTAAACGCGAGCATGATTGCGCCCGCAAAAATCATAATTCGCATTGCACCGCTCAAGCGGCCAACTTTTTTTGCATAAAGAAAAATCATACCCATAATCCCCGCACGTACAGCTGAAGCGGGCGCACCAACCATTAGAATAAAAAGAAAAATTAAAACTAAAACAAAATAAAACGCTTGTTTCCGCCACAATCCCAATCCAATCAAAACAATCATTAAAATTTCAGAAATAATTACGATGTTCATTCCTGAAATTGCCGTAATGTGACTTGTGCCGGTGATACTTAAATTGTTTTTAATTTGTTCTGAAAATATTTGTTTATTACCCAAAATAATTCCCTCCAAAATTGAAACTTCTGGAAACGGCATTAAAGTTTCTACTTTTTTCGTAAGATTATTTTTAAATTTTAAAATTCCAGAAAAAATCTTATTGCCCTGACCTCTGTCTAAAATTTCTATTTTCGGATAATAACTAACATAATAAATTTTATCTTTGGCTAAGTAGTTTTTGTAATTAAATTCGTCCCCTAGACCGCCTTCGGCGGTCGGGGTCCGAGTCGCCTCTGGCGACTTTAGGACAAAAATAACCGGGAATTGTATTTTGCCATTAATTTTTAAGATGTCTCCATAAAAATATTCCGGATAATTCGGGATGGTAATTAAAATTTTCCCAAATTCGGTTTTAACTGTTAACTGAATACTGTTACTTTTGATAGTCGGCTCTTTAATAATTTTCCCAACAAACCCCGCATTTTGCGGGGCAAGCATTCCCTCGTCCGGCAGGAATTGAGGGATATTTTTTTCTAACATTTCCGGAGACACAAAAAATACAACAATAATAAATATCAGGCAGATAATCAAAAAAATGTTTGATATCTTCATAAGTTAATTTTATCATAAAATAAAAGCGGGGGTTATTCCCCCGCAAAGATCCCGGTCAACCCATAGTACGTCTTGCCGAATGCACTTTCTTCCTTGCCCCCTGCGTCCGAAGGAAGTTGATACGCTGGCTTTTTCTGCTTGCAAAACTCACACTTGGTTTTGTTTCTCCGGTTCGCTTGGCCACAAAAAGGACAAATCCAACTTTCTTTTTTCATGTCGTTCCTCCCTATTCATCAATATACTCTTTTTTTAAATAAAGTCAAATTCTTAGTTCCACGTTTTTAATATATTTTTCTAATATTTTTTTAAACTCTTTTAATGTATCGTCCCGGTATGGTATAACTTTTTCAAATTCTTTGTTTAAAACCTTTTGATTTCTAAATTGCTGTAAGGAGAATTTTTTTACGCCCTTTAACCATTTACCAATTCTTTCAATATCTTCCCTATTAACTATGCCTGGCACAACCGTTGTTCTAAATTCATAATCTATTTTAGAATTTTTTATTATTTCTACACTTTTCATTATGTTTTCGATATTTACGTTCGTTCCCGTCGCTTTGTCGTATTTTGAATTTTGGATTTTGCCTGCCTGCCGGTAGGCATGGGATTTTGGATTTTTAACATCCACAGATGTCTTGATGTCCATGGCAATAAAGTCTAATAATTTTTGTTTGATTAACTCCTGTAACATTTCAGGGTTGCTCCCGTTGGTATCTAGTTTAATTGAAAAATTTAATTCTTTTATTCTTTTGATGAATTCAACTAAATTAGAATTTATGGTTGGTTCTCCGCCAGTAACACAAATTCCATCAATCAATCCTTGTTTTGATTTTAAAAAATCAAAGAATTCTACGGAGGACAGACCTCCGTAATTACGGAGGTCTGTCCTCCGTTTTACGTCTACAAGACTAGGATTATGACAAAAGCCACATTTAAAATTGCAGCCAGTTAAAAATACTGTTGCTGCAATTTTGTTTGGATAATCAACGAGAGTTAATTTTTGCAAACCCCCAATCTTCATATATTTAAATTTTTATTTCAAATTTCTTTCTCTCTCTGAACTCTTGCTGTTTACCCTTGTTCCACTGCTGTACCGGTCTAATATAGCCCACAATGCGAGAATAAACCTCACACGGCTGTTCAATTGTACATTTGGGACAAGTAAAATGTTCCCCCGAGATATATCCGTGTGTTGGACAGATACTAAATGTGGGAGTAATTGTAAAATATGGTAAATGAAATTTTGTAAATACTTTTTTAATTAAACTTTTTACTGTTTCATTATCGGAAATTTTTTCACCAATAAATCCATGAAACACTGTTCCGCCAGTATATTTAATTTGTAAATCGTCTTGCATTTTTATTGCTTCAAATAAATCGTCGGTGTGATCAACTGGAAGTTGTGTGGAATTAGTATAATATGGTTCGCCATTACCCGCAGTGATAATGTTCGGATATTGCTTTCTGTCCATTTTCGCTAATCTATATGCGGTTCCCTCTCCTGGCGACGCTTCGAGATTGTACATATTGTCAGTTGCCTCTTGGTATATTTTCATTCTCTCGCGCATAAATTCTAGAACTTCAATTGCAAATTTTCTGCCCTCAGAACTAGTAATGTCTTTTTTCATAAAATTAAGCAATGCCTCGTTCATGCCAATCAATCCGATTGTTGAAAAATGATTTCCCCAATAACTTCCACGCATTTTTTTCACGCCCTCTAAATAATATTTTGCATAAGGATACAATCCTTTTTCCGTAAATGTTTCTATGGTTTTTCTTTTTATTTCCAAAGAATCTTTTGCCAAATCCATTAATTGTTTCAAGCGATTTAAAAATTCTTCTTTTGATTTTGAAAGGTATCCAATTCTTGGCATATTAATTGTAACTACGCCCACAGAACCAGTCAAAGGTGCCGCACCAAACAACCCTCCTCCTCTTTTATATAATTCTCTGTTATCAAGTCGCAAGCGACAACACATTGATCGCGCATCTTCAGGGCTCATTTCACTATTGATAAAATTAGCAAAATATGGAATACCATATTTTGCTGTCATTTCCCAAACCGAATCTAAAACCGGATTGTCCCATTGAAAATTCTTGGTAATATTATATGTTGGGATGGGAAAAGTGAACACTCTTCCGGTTGCATCTCCTTCTGCCATTAATTCTGCAAATGCCCTATTCAACATATCCATTTCTTTCTGAAATTCCTTATAAGATTCTTTCTGTGCCTTGCCACCAATAATTACTGGATTGTTTTTTAAATTTTCTGGCACGACCAAATCCATAGTTATATTTGTAAATGGGGTTTGAAATCCAACGCGAGTTGGCACATTGCAACCGAATAAAAATTCTTGCAAACATTGTTTTACCTGCAAATAATCTAAATCATCATACCGAATGAATGGCGCTAATAATGTATCGAAATTAGAAAACGCTTCTGCTCCTGCCGTTTCGCCCTGTAATGTATAGAAAAAATTCACAATATGATTTAAGGCGGTACGAAAATGTTTTGCTGGTTTGGTCTCTATTTTGCCCGCAACACCCTTGAATCCCTTAATTAATAAATCTGTTAAATCCCAACCACAACAATAAGGAGCCAAATATCCTAAATCGTGAATATGAAAATCGCCCGATTGTACTGCTTCTCGTATTTCTTGTGGATAAACTTTATTCAACCAATAAATTTTTGTAATCGAACTTGAAGTATAATCATGAAGTCCCTGTAGAGAATAATTCATATTACTATTTTCATGCACCTGCCAATCAAGTTCTTCAATATAACTGCTCACCATATCCACGCTCTCTTGGGTTGCTTTTTCGATTTCTCTAATCTTTCTTCTTTGTTCGCGATAAAGAATAAAAGAACGTGCAGTTTCTGCATAATCAGCAAGAATTAAAACCTCTTCAACTAAATCCTGAATCTCTTCAACCGCAGGAATGTGATCTTTTTTAAATCGTTTATTTAAAAAAACTACCACTTTATTGGAGAGTTTTTTGGCGATACCTCGCCCTCCCTCATTGGTAGCTGTTAGCGCTTTAAAAATTGCTTCGGTAACCTTGTCCTGATCAAAATCAACAATCCGTCCGTCTCTTTTTTTTAGTTGTGTAAATTTATTTTTCATAAAATTGAAACCCGATACTTAATTTTAAACTATTAAAAAATTTCGCGCAAGGGGCGAAATTTTTGATCTAATAAAACAAATTTTTTATTTCTTTTTTCTTAAAAATGTAGGAATGTCCCATTCGTCACCGCTGTCATCGGCCAATGGACTCTTGTATCCTGTTTTTGTATTTTCTTCTTTAATAATTTCTTTGCTAATTATTCTTCTTTTTTCAACCTCAACATTAATTGGCGCATTCATTTCTGAAGTTATCGACATTTGATTAGAATGACTCGAACCATTGTGGTTAAACCCAGTTGCAATAACTGTGATTTTTATTTCGCCCTTTTTAATTTTTTCATCGATAACTGCGCCGAAAATAACTTTTGCATCTTTATCCGCTGATTCGGTAATTACTTTCGCCGCTTCGGCAACTTCAATCATTCCTAAATCAGAACCACCAGTAACATTAAATAAAACCCCTTTTGCGCCTTCAATTGAAAATTCTAATAACGGAGAACTGATTGCTGCTTTTGCTGCTTCAATCGCCCTGTCTTCTCCCGTAGCTCGTCCTATGCCCATGATTGCTGGACCAGAGTTTTCCATTATTGTTTTAATGTCTGCAAAATCCAAATTGACAATACCTGGATAAATAATTAAATCAGAAATTCCTTGAACTGCTTGACGCAAAACATCATCAACGATTCCAAATGCATTTAAAAGAGAAATCTTCTTATCGATAATATTTAAAAGTCGATCATTAGGAATTACAATTATTGTATCTACTTTCTGCTTTAAGTCCGTCAATGCCTCTTCGGCGATTCTCATTCTTTGTGTGCCTTCAAAAGAAAAAGGCTTGGTAACAACGGCCACGGTTAATGCTCCTGTTTCTCTGGCAAGTTCTGCCACAACAGACGAAGCACCCGAACCTGTGCCACCACCCAAACCACATGTTACAAAAACCATATCTGAACCACGAAGTGCTTGTTGAATTTCTTCTTTATTTTCTTCAGCTGCTCTTCTGCCAATTTCTGGATTCATGCCCGCACCCATACCTCGCGTCAAAACTTTTCCAATATGAATTTTGTGTTGCGCCTTATTGTTGTGTAATGCCTGAACATCAGTATTAATGGCAACAAAATCAACGCCCTTGATTCCACAGGACATCATACGACTAATGGCGTTACAACCACTTCCGCCAACTCCCACAACTTTAATGCGGGCAAATGTTTCAATTTCTGGTTTGATTTGGGGCATGTTTTGTAGTATTTTACTAGAATTCCATACTATATCAAATCAAAAAAATAATCAAGGGCTAGGGAATAAAGGGTCTAAACAACTTCTTAATTCTATCTAACAAGCCCTTGCTTTTATGATTCAAGTTTCCAATAAACGGAATTCTCATATTCTCCCCCCTGTCTTGTAATTCCATTGCTTTGTGAATTAACCCCACCGCCGTCGCAAAGCATGGATCATCAACCTTATCAACTAAACCATCAATTTCTTGCGGATATCCAATCTGAACATTTAATTTCAATTTGTCTTTTGCTAAATCAATAATGCCTGAAATTTTCGAACCACCGCCAACCAAAATAACTCCCGAGGGCAATTTTCTTTCTCTGTTAATTCTTTTTAATTCTCTGTTTGCTAATTCAAAAATCTCATCAATTCTCGCCTCAATAATCCGTGACATTTCTTTTCGACTCGCAACCCCTTCTTCGTTCTCATCTATTTTTGATAAATCAATAATATCTTTTTTGCCAATTTCTTCTGGCAAACAGGTACCATAAGCAATTTTAATTTTTTCCGCAACATCGGGACTGGTTTTTAAGCCAATTGCTATATCGTACGTAATGTGGCTAGAACCAATTGGCAAAATTTGTACATCTAACAACTTACCTTCTTCATACACTGCCATGCCAGTTGTGCCCGCGCCTAAATCTAAAACCAATACTCCTAATTCTTTTTGTTTTTTTGAAAGCACCGCGTCAGACGCGGCCAAAACATCTAAAATTAACGCCTCTGGTTCAATTCTATTTAAAGTTAAACACTTTCTTAAATTTTTCAAATATTGTGCCTGTCCTTCAATAATTAGTGTGTCTACCTCGAGTCGCACACCACTCATTCCTCTTGGATCTTGAATTCCTCCCTGACCATCAATATTAAATTCTTGTGAAATAATGTCTAAAATTTCTTTATTCGGCCCCAGAGAAACAGCAGAAGCATTGGTAATTGCGCGATTCATATCGCCATCAGTAAATTCATTATTATCTGCTCGCGAAACAGCTGCGACTCCCTTACTGCTTCTGGCCTTAATATGGCTCCCGCCAACTGCTACGTAGACCTTGTCAATCGGATCGCCAATCATTCTCTCGGCTTGTTCAATTGATTTTTTAATACTTTTGGTCATTTCTTCAATATCCACGACCATACCTTTGCGCATACCAAAAGAATTGCTCTCGCCAATACCAATAATTCTTGGCTTTGCCTCCTCTTTGGTTTTAATTGATGCCACCACGGTCCTAACCTTGCTCGTGCCAACATCTAACCCAACTATAATTTGATTTCTCGCCATATTCCCCCTTGCCTAATTATCATCTTATTATAATCTTTTTTTGTTTGGTCATCGTACCCCGCTAAATGCAGTATACCATGAAGTAACAACATTTCTAATTCTTGTTCTAAGGAATGTTTTTCTTTTTTTGCTTGTCTCTTGGCCTGATTTAAACAAATAATTATTTCCCCATAATCGAACGACAATACGTCCGTTGTTTTATTTTTTTTGCGATACTTCTTATTTAACGCCTTCATTTTTGCGTCATCAACAATCGCGATACTCAAATTAACGACGTTCAACTTCATTAATTTTAGCACTTTTTGTGCAAATTTCTCTAAAAATTTCAAATCAATCTTATCGGAAACTAATTTATTTATCTCGACTTTCATTACTATTATATTCTGCTCATGTCATCAATTATTAAAAAAGCGCCTTGCGCGATTAAAACAACCGCGACTGCTGCGAAAAACATTGCCACGACAAATATCCATCCTGGCAATTTTTTCGTAAAAATATTTATTTCGTTGTTCATATTTTCATAATTTATTTTAATAATTCTCCAACGATTTTTAATCTTCACAAATAACCCTTGGATCATCTTTCATGGCCCCGTCAACCACGAAATTAAACAAACTTGCGTCACTGTGCTCATTTTTATCATTCTCTGCTTTGAACTCTGGTATTTTATTTAATGGGATCCTACAAATACTAGGTTTCATGCCCGGAATTTCAACGGAGATTAAACAACTTTCTTTTTCCTTGCCTCGAATTTTATAAAACATTTTAATAACATCTCCATCCATCGTACTCGCCGTATCCAAACTAGCCATTTGACAATCATTCAAAAGCGCCCCCTGCATACACTTAAAACCATCATTAAACTCTGTATTTAAGTAAGGATCATCCGTATCAACAATTGCCCTCATATTTTCGATCAAGCCACAATTTTTTGTTAAGTTCTTGTTTGCATCCTGATTTGGCTGATCTCCTGAATTATTTAAAATTTCTTGGCTTGATTTAAGTATTATTCGTTTAACAATTATTTCGTTTCCATTTAATGTTCCCTCTATGCCTGCTTCATCTGGTGCATTACCCGCAAGGTATTCTTTGCAATCCTTGTATGAGATAGATTCGATTTTTGTTGGGTCAAAGTCTAATTGATTTGTATCTTTTGTCTCTCCACAAATAGCATTATCTATGTCTAATTTAATTTCTTCTTTGGTGTAACTAAAAAATCCGCCGTATCCCACCCCTGGCTTCATATGGCTCAGGTACCAATCTGAATTTTGTTTATAAATTTTCCCGAAAGCCATTAAATTTATTTTTGACTCAACAAATTTAAAGTTTGAAATAAATTTATTACAGTCGTCGCTTTTACTTTCTCCGTCACAAACAAAAGTTTTTATAAAATAACTAAAATCTGCATTTTTAACAATATATTCTCTTATAACTTTTGGACCCTTGTAATCTTTATAAATGTCCGGATATTTATCAATTTGAAAACCACAAACCATTTCTTTTGCGGTTTTATTACCGAAAGAAATATCATTTTCGCTTATTTTATCCATATTTGTACAATCTCCCAAAAATGGAATTTCATCCACTTCTGCGTTTCTATAAACATTTATATCTACTGTTTGTGAGCTATTTAAAGGATCCTCCGATTTATATTCCCCTAAATTCAAAAAGGTTTCGGTTCGCAATACCGCATTCCCACCTCCAAAAAATTCTTTTGAAACTCCAGTATCTTTTACCAACTTCAAAGCTTCTGGGTATTTAAATTGAATCCCATACAGATCGTCCTCATATGTTTCCCACGAACCAGCATTTTTAGAGATTGCTGGCTTAATTAAAAACATGTAACCCAACACCCCGACTGCAATCAATGCCAAAACAATAATTGAAATTAAAATTTTAGATTTATTGTTCTTTTCCGGTTTAACATATTTAGAAAAATCTTCTCGTTCGATTGTTTCTTGCGGAATAGAATTCGATATCGGTGCAGGAAGAGAGGCAGACACACCGCTAAACTCTTGATTAATATCTTGTTCTTGCCATCCCACTTTTAATAGTTCTTGCTTTATTTGCCCGTCATTCATCCCTGCCACTCGGGCCTTTTTAATGTAATCTTGTAATTCTTGATTCATATTATTAAATTAATTATTAAATTATTTTAACAATTCTCCAACGATCTTACTGACCATCGAGCCATCGGCTTTGCCTTTGACTTGTGGCATAATTTTGGACATTACCTTCCCGGTATCTTTCGGTCCAACTGCGCCAGTTTCTTCGACTGCCTTTTTCACAATTTCTCTTATTGCATCTTCTGACATTTGTTCTGGTAAATATTGTTTTAAAATTTCCAATTCTTTTTGTTCTTTATCTACCAAGTCCTGTCTATTTCCTTTTCCAAATTCAAAAATTGAATCTTTTCTTTTTTTTGCTTCGCCAGAAATAACGTCAATTATTTCTTCGTCATTTAACTTACACAATCCCTCTAATTTTGTTAAATCTTTTTCAGTCTTGACGAGCTTCGTCCTTTTTTCAATTTCTTTGTTTTTAATTGAAGCATTGACTCCCCTTAAAACTAAAAGCAACAATTCTTGCTTCGCAATCATTGCTTGTTTAATATCGCTATTAATTTTTTCTCGTAACATATGAATGTATTATTCGAATCTACGAATTGATATACGAATCTACGAATAATATTTAATTATTTAATTTTTCCAAATTTTCTTAAACGCATCTTCGCTTTTCTAATTGAGACCCTCTCTAAGGCACCTTTTCTGCGTATAATTCTGCTTTGTGGTTTTGTACGAAATTGTGACTTTTTTGCTTCCATTAAAATCCCACTTTCTCTTACCTTTTGCGAAAAACGTCTCATTAAAGAAGATACATTTTCTCTTGGTTTTTTTGTAACTTGCATATTGATTTTACCCTATTCTTTTTTTAACCTCGTTAATTATTCTATCTAATCTTATTGTTTCTTGAGCGCCTGTTTTCATATCTTTGATAATTATGGTGTCTTCGAGTGCTTCTCTCTGACCCATAATCAATGCCCATTCCGCGCCCTCTTTGTCTGCGACCTTTAGCTGTGACTTAATGCTCTCTTTTGAAAATGCTTCGCCAATTTTTATGCCCTTGGAATGAAACTCTTCGAATAATTTTAAACACTTCTTCCTGCCCATGTCTCCCAGTTGAATAAGAAACACTTTTGATTTTTCTTTTTCTATCAATTTAACGTCCTGTTTTTTTATTACATTTATAAGTCGTTCCATTCCCGCTGCCGCACCAACTCCTGGCGTTGATCTGCCTTTAAACATTTCTACAAGATTGTCATATCTGCCCCCACCCATCAATGCTCCCTGGGATGAGGTCTCTTTGGTATCTTCATAAAATTCGAAAACTGTTTTTGTATAATAATCAAGGCCTCTGACCAATTGAGGATTTAATTGATAAGGAATTTCTAATTCATCAAGAAATTCTAAAACTTCTTTAAAATGTTTATGGCATTCGTCACAAAGAAAATCTAATATCTGTGGTGACTTTAGAGATGTTTTCTGACATTTCTCATTTTTACAATCCAATAATCTTAATGGGTTTTCTTTGAACCTGCGGTGACAATCCGGGCAAACATTATTTAAGCGTTGTCGATAATAACCAATTAACGCTTTTTTGTATTTAGGAACACAAATCGAACAACCAATACTATTAATATATAATGTATATTTCTTTAGATTAAGTTTCTTTAAAATGCTTGTAAATGTTTGAATAACCTGCACATCGCTTACTGCTCCTTGGTCACCAATAATCTCCCAGTCAATTTGATTAAATTGTCTAAATCTGCCTGCCTGTGGTTTATCATGTCTGAATAATTGTCCAGTTGTATAAAGTTTTACTGGTTGTGGTAAATTTTTCATTCCGTGTTCAATATAAGCACGAACAATCCCCGGAGTAAATTCTGGACGCAATGCGAAAAGCTCCGCATCGCCCTTTTTAAAAGTGTACATCTCTTTTTGCACAATGTCTGTGCTTGCCCCAGTGCCGCGCAAATAAAGACGCGCATCCTCAAAAACTGGAACATCAATTCTTTTAAATCCATATCCTGGCAAAACTTGTGCAATCACGGCATAAAGTTTTTCCCAGTACTTTTGTTCTTCTGGCAAAATATCATGCACCCCTTTTGGTGCTTGAATTTTGATTTTAGAAATTTTTGGTTTTCTTGGCTTTGAAGGCCTTCCTCTTTTCTTTTTTTCTTGTTTCATAATTCTTTTATTTCCTAGCGAGAATTATTTGTATAAAAGTCCGCATCGGAAGCCGACAGCAGTCGGCTGAGATAGAGTGTGATTTTTTTATTAAAAAAATCAACACGTGTCTTTTATATAAAAAATTCGAGCAATTAATTATTTTAACAATGCCCCTAAACGATTAAATGGCCAAGCACGTAACCAAGCACGACCAATAATAAGTTTCTTATCAACCTCGCCCCATCTTCGCGAATCCGAACTCGCATTACGATTATCCCCTAAAACAAAATATTCGTTATTCTCAAGCGTTGTTTCAATGTTGCCGGCGGTATTAACTCCATCTAAATATTTTGATTCATCTAAAATAAATGAATTACCAGACTGCTCTTCAATGATTACCTTCCCATTTTCAACCTTAACGGTTTCTCCTGGCAAGCCAATAACTCTTTTTATAAAAAACTGTGTTGGGTCCAAAGGATATCTAAAAATAATTACCTCTCCTCTTTTTGGCGTTTCAAACCTATAACTAATTTCATCAATAATTAAATAATCACCATCTAAATAATTCGGCTCCATTGACGCACCCTTAACAAAAAACGGTTGAATTAAAAAATATCTAATCGGCACAATGATTGCCAAAGAGATTACAACAATTTTTAAGATTTCCCAAACGAAATCTAACCCGTACTTAAAACCAGAGATTTTTGGTTTATTCTCTTCCATCATATAGCTCTATTATAAAGGTTTTTTATAAAAATGCAAATTAAAACAAAAAACATCCGATTTCGTCGGACATACGAATAATTAAATAGAAATTATAAATTTTTTAAATAATTTTTTATTCTTTCTTTGTCTTCGTTCTCTTTTTCTCCTTTAAAATAAATTTCTATAAATTCTATTTTTTGACTATCTTCGCAATAAGCATAAATTACTCTAAGATTAGAGGCCCCTTTCAAATAACGACAAAATAGTCTTGCCTTCACTATTTTTACGTTATCAAAAATTGTAATAACATTAAAATGTTTTCCGTTGCCCAATGGTCGTACTAACAAAATTTTCTGAAACTCTAACAAATCGGCACTCAGTGATTTATATTTCTTGATATAATGCTTAAATTCTTTTAGAAATTCTGGTAATTCATCAAAGCTCATCGTCATATGTTCTTACCGAATACTTTTCATCACGATAAAAAACGCTTTCGTAGTTTATTTTTTCTCCGTCCCTATGCACCAAAAATGGCATATCGCCATGTGAATATTCTTTGATTTCATTGGCACTTTTATCAGAAAGACGACTTAAAACATCATCAATATGCTCCGTTTCTCTGGCGGTCAAAATATCAAGGTTCGGCTTCCTTAATGGTAAAAACTTCTTCTGATCAAATTGAAAATATTTACTTTTTACCTCTTCGATTTCATTACTTTTCTTCATTTCTTCTATGATTTTTTTGAATTCGCACGGAGTTGGCCCATAATGATTTTTTATATAAGTGGCCCCGATTATTTGTTCCTCATATTTTTCATAATAATCAAAATCGATAAAGTAAAAAAGTTTGTTTAAAACACTTTCGCCGACATTAAGCTTGCTACCAATCTTCGACAAAACGTACAAGAATATTTCTTTAAACTTCTTAATATTTTTTTGAGGAACATTGATTCTAATCCCCATCTTCTCTTTTGTGCTTAAGGCCTTATCATTTTGAACATCTATCATAATACTAGAATCTATTTCATTTAATAAATTCTCCCGTGAAACATTAAAAACTTCAGACAATTTGTTTGCTTCTGAAATATTTAACTCTCTCTCTCCTTGTTCTATTTGGGCGTATGTGGGACGAGACATGTTTAACTTAGACGCCAAATATTCTTGGGTTAAATTATTTTTCTGACGTAATTGTTGAATAAATTTTGAAAGCATATGCTTATAAGTATAGTTCTTGTAAAATATCTTGTCAATAGCAATGTAAAGAATATCTACAAAAATTAAGCGCAGTTAATTATGAGCCCGATTATATTTTCCGAATTTCTTATGTGTTATAATATAATTAATGAACAAAAACCCTAAAAAAGAAATCAAAAAATTATGTATTTTAAGCATAACTATTGTTCTTTTAATTTGTTCAATCATAATCGTAATAAAATCAACTTTTAAAATTTCTTTTAAAAAAGAAATCGTTATTAATAATAATAATTTTGCACAGATTACTGATTTTGGCAAGATCGATCAAACAACATTGAGCCAACTCAAAAAAGACAGGATTAATTTTTTATTCTTAGGAATTCCCGGCGAAGGCAATTCTGCGCCACAACTAACAGACACAATTTTAATTATCAATAGTTCGCCCAAAGGAGAGAATCCGATTGCCATATCTATTCCTCGCGACTTATTGGTTAAATATCCAGAAAAAAATTATTATACAAAAATCAATGCTTTATATAAATATGGCGGGATTGAAATAATTAAAACAAAAATTAAAGAAATTACCGATTTAGATATTAATTATTATTTGGTTTTGGATTTAAGTGGCGTAAAACAAATAATTGACAAATTAGACGGAATTGATGTCGAGATAGAAGAAGATATCTATGACCCCAAATTCCCCGCAGAATATAATTCTTATGAGACGTTTTCTTTACAAAAAGGTGTTCAGCATTTAAACGGAGAGACCGCTTTAAAATACATTCGCACTAGAAATCAAGTCAATGGAGATTTTTCTAGAATAGAACATCAACAACAAGTTATTTCTGCGATAAAAGACAAGGCATTGAAATTAAATGTTCTTTGGAACTTTCCCACGATTTTGGGACTTTGGAACGATCTCAAACAGAATGCAGAAACAAATATCGGTTTGATTGACATTAAATATGTTCTAAAATTAATAAAGAAGACCGATTTGAGCAAAATTCAATTCAATACCATTGCTCCCCCATTAGTAATCTCTGATACAAAAAATTTAAGTGGAGAAATTGCTTCAGTTGTAATTCCCAAAAATGGAATAGAGAATTATCAAGAAATAAAAAATTATATTAATAACTTATTAATCAATTTATGAAAACTTTAATTGCGGGACTTGGCAACCCTGGAAAAAAATACGAAAAAACCCGACACAATGTCGGATTTAGAGTTATTGATGGATTAGAGTCCCTCGACTCTTCCTCGACTTTGCTCGGAATAAACGCTCGGGATAAAAATATCATATTTTTGAAGCCCGATAATTTTATGAATGACTCCGGCAGAGCAGTAAAAGAATATCTTGATTATGAAAAAATTCCTGTATCTAATTTAATTGTCATTCACGATGATATCGATTTGTTGTTTGGGGATGTTCGCGTAAGTAAGGATTCTTCATCCGCGGGACACAAGGGAGTACAATCGATTATCAATGAATTAGGTACCCAGAATTTCACCCGAATTCGTATAGGAATCCAGCCCGAATTAAAAGTCCAAAGTCAAAAATTAAAAGTTAATACGACGGATTTTGTTTTAAAGAACTTTTCAAAGACCGAAGAAGAAAAGCTACCTGAGATAATTAAAAAAGCAGTTGGAATGATTTCCATACCGCTTTCTTAGATCTCTTGTCCCTGGTCCTACCCGCGAGTGGTTTAGATTCTCTCACAAAAGCAAGAGACCCTAAACGCTTTTTGACTAACAACCAAATCAAGGAGGGTAGATTGGTTCTCGTCACTCATCAGGCAGGACCAGAAACACGAATATCTTATTATGCACTAAGTATAGCATACGGTCAATTTTATGTCAAGTACTTCAAGAAAAATCACAATTAATGATAAAGAATATCCCCCTTCCTTAAAGGAGATACACAATCCTCCCAAACAATTATTTATTAAGGGAGAGATCAAAAACCAGGACAAAGTTGCGATTGCAATCGTCGGAACGCGCAAATATTCTGCATACGGGAAACAAGTCGCGCTTGACTTGTCTTCAAAATTAGCTAAACTTGGAATTACAATTGTTAGCGGTTTGGCTCGAGGCATTGATACATTTGCACACAAGGCAGCGCTTGAGGCCGGAGGAAGAACAATCGCAGTATTGGGTAGCGGAATGGATCAAGGGAGTTTTTCTCCATCACAAAATTATGCATTAAGCGAAGAAATTGCTCAAAATGGCGCAGTAATCACTGAATATCCCGAAGGAACAATTGGTGCAATTTATACTTTTCCCGAAAGGAATAGAATTGTTAGTGGATTATGCTTGGGAGTAATAGTTATTGAGGCACCAGAAAAAAGTGGAGCATTGATCACGGCAAATTTAGCACTTGAACAAAACAAAGAAGTGTTTGCAGTGCCAGGAAATGTCTATGATCAAAATTCACAAGGCACACACAAGCTAATTAAACAGGGAGCAAAATTGGTTACTTGCATTGAAGACGTTTTAGAAGAATTAAATTTATCACATTTACTTTCAGAAACGCCAAAAATCAAAGCCAAGCCAGAAAACAAAGAAGAAGAAATTATTTTATCACTTCTTTCTTTGCAACCAACACACATTGATGAGGTCATAAAACTTAGCAAGCTACCAACTTCTATTGTAAATTCAACATTAACAATTTTAGAGATGGAAAATGCAATAAGAAATTTAGGCAAAAATAATTATATTCTAAAATAAGTATCAGTAAGCATGAAAACATTAATTATCGTAGAGTCACCGACAAAAGCCAAGACACTCCAAGGGTTTCTGGGATCTAATTTTGACATTCAATCATCTTTTGGCCACGTAAGGGATTTGCCACAAAAGGAACTAGCGATTGATATTGAAAACGATTTTGAACCAAAATATGTAATTATACCCAAGGCGAAAAAAAACATTGCCATATTAAAGGAAAAAGTTAAGAAATCAGACGAAGTTATCTTGGCAACTGACGAGGACCGCGAAGGAGAAGCCATCGCCTGGCATCTAGCCGAGGCATTAAAATTAAAAAATCCCAAGAGAATTGTTTTTCATGAAATCACTAAACACGCAATTGAAGAAGCATTAAAAAATCCACGCAAAATTGATTTAAATTTGGTAGATGCTCAACAAGCGCGAAGAATTTTGGATCGATTGGTAGGTTATAAGCTTTCTCCGTTATTGTGGAAAAAGGTAGCCATGGGACTTTCCGCCGGCAGAGTTCAGTCCATTGTTGTCCGCCTTATCGTGGAGAAAGAAAGGGAGATTCAGGGTTTTAAAATTGAAGAATATTGGGAAATACTGGGAGATTTTAAAACGCCAAGGAACGAAGAATTTTCTGCTAAACTACAAAAAATAGACGGCAAAACAATAGACAAAATAGAAATTAAGTCACAAAAAGAAGCCGATAAACTTTTAGAAATATTGTCTAAAGAAAATTATTATGTTGCCGAAATAATCAAAAAAGAAGTTAGCCGTAATCCCCTGCCACCGTTCACCACATCTACCCTACAACAAGAAGCAAATAGACGTTTAGGATTTTCTGCAAAACAAACAATGATGACCGCTCAAAAATTATATGAAATGGGATTTATCACCTACATGAGAACTGATTCTTTAAATTTATCACAAAAATTTATTGGCGAAACAGAAAATTATATCAAAAATACTTTAGGAAATAATTATTCAGAAACCAGAAATTTTAAAACCAAAAGCAAAGGAGCACAAGAAGCACACGAAGCGATTCGACCAACGGATACAAGCAAAACTCCCGAACAATTAAAAAATGACCCCAACAGGAGTCAATTTAGGCTTTATCAATTAATTTGGCAAAGGGCAGTTGCAAGTCAAATGAGTCCAGCAAAATTTGACGCTACTTCAGTTGATGTTAACACTAAAGACGATAAATATACTTTTAAAATAAATGGTCAAATTATAAAATTTGACGGCTTTTTAAAATTCTACCCCTCTTCTACTAAAGAAGAAATTTTACCAAAAATAGAAAAAAAAGAAAACATTGATTGCATTAAAATAAATCCATTACAAAAATTTACTCAACCCCCCGCTCGTTATTCTGACGCAACTATCGTTAAAATCTTAGAGGAAAAAGGAATTGGTCGCCCATCAACCTATGCGCCAACCATTTCCACGGTCATCGATCGCGGTTATGCCGAAAGAACAGAGAATAAGCGTCTTAAGCCAAGCGAAATTGCTTTTATTGTTAATGATTTATTAATGGAACATTTTTTCAATATTGTCGATTTTGATTTTACTGCCAAAATGGAAAACGATTTAGATAAAATTGCCGAAGGAGAACAAAAATGGCGAGAAACATTAAAAAAATTCTATGGTCCTTTTGGCAAAAATATCGTAGCCAAAGAAAAAGAATTAGTCAAAAAAAATATTACCGAAACAAAAACAGACCAGGTATGCGAAAAATGTGGTTCAGCAATGATAATAAAAGTTGGAAGATATGGAAAGTTTTTAGCTTGTTCAAATTATCCGAAATGTAAAAACACTAAAAAATTGGACAGCGAAGGCAATGAGATAGTCAGAGAAAAACCCGTGATGCTAGAAGAAAAATGTCCTGATTGTGGTGCAAGCTTGGTTATGCGACAAGGACGATATGGCTCATTCAAGGGTTGTTCGGCATATCCCAAATGTAAATACATCAAGAAAGAAGCACAAAAAGATTTAAATTTAAATTGCCCAAAATGTAAAACCGGAAAGATAACAATGAAGCGCAGTAGGAAAGGAATGTTTTATGGATGCACCGAATATCCGAAATGTGATTTTGCGTTTTGGGGTAAACCTTTACCCGCCGAAGAGGCGGGCACCTACCAAAAGTGTCCGAACTGTGGATTTTTTATGGTCGAAACAAAAACCGGCAAAAAATGTAGTAACAGAGATTGTAATTCCTAAAATTTTGTGGTAATTTGGATATAAACCCCCGCACAAATGCGGGGCAAGCATGCCCAGGTGGCGGAATTGGCAGACGCGCACGACTCAAAATCGTGTGATCGCAAGGTCATGAGGGTTCGACTCCCTCCCCGGGCACAAAGAGGATCGTATGCACTTCAAATTTTGATTGACAAGATTTTCCTTGTCTGTTAATCTATAATTGTTCTTTCAGTCTCGTTAAATAACGAGAAACACATTAAGGAGGTGGAGAATGCGTTATTGTGACAAATGTACATTATTGCGAGTGGTGCATGGCCATGTATGGGTGTGCCAATGCGACTGTGTGCAAGGCGATCTAACGTGTAAGATATTGCAACGGGCGGATGAAATAATCAAAACCACAGACAAAATCAGCAAAATCCTTGATAACGACGAAATTAACAAAAAATATCCGGAATTAATTCAGCTTTGGTCCGATTATAAAAAACTGAGAGGAAACAACAAAGACGCCAGAGACAGATGGTGGGGTTCTCACTAAAATTATCGCTGGGAGCGTTCTGTCGAACGCTCCCTATTTTTTATTCTTTTTTAATATTCGGTCCTTGAAGGACCGAATATCTTACGAGGCTTAGCCTCGTAAGATTGCCCTTAAAACTTTTGGAATCTTCTTGAAATCTTCGATTAATGTTCCACGCATACTGCCATTATAGAGTGCGGCAGCGGGATGATAGAGAACATAAAAAACCATTGGTCCAAAACCGGGCATGTCTTTACGCAACGCTTTTCCATGAATTTGAGAAATTTTTTGTCCCGGCAAAAATTTTTCCATTGAATGTCTGCCTAATAAAACAATTAATTTAGGATTGATGATTTTAACTTGTTGTTCTAACCATGGCCAACAAGCAATCGCTTCTTTTGGTAATGGATCACGATTTGCCGGCGGACGACACTTTACAACATTGGCAATATAAATATCTTCTCTTTTAGTTTTTATCGCCGCAAACATTTCATCTAAAAATTTCCCCGCAGAACCAACAAAAGGACGACCAAGTTCGTCCTCTTTTTTCCCAGGCCCTTCGCCAATAAACATAATTTCCGTATCGGCATTGCCCTCCCCCGGAACCACCGTCCGACACGTTTTTCGCAGAACACATTTTGAACAAACTAACATTTTTTTATTTAGTTGTTCTAATTGTTCTTTTTTTGTCATAGAATTTTCTAAAATCTTACGAGGCTTAGCCTCGTAAGATTTTCACTTTTCTTCCCTCGATCTTTAATCTGTCCTCACAAAAAAGTTTTACTGCCTCGGGGAGTGCTTGATGTTCGATTTCTAATCCACGCTGTTTAAAACTTTCTAACGTATCGTCTTCTTTGATTTCGTTAACTCTTTGAATAATTATCGGACCAGTATCAACTCCTTCGTCAACAAAATGTACTGTGCATCCGCCAACCTTACAACCATAATTAAATGTATCACCATAGCCGTCGGTTCCAGGAAATGCAGGCAAAAGTGCGGGATGGATATTAATTAATCTGTGTTTATATTTATTCACAAACAACGAAGTTACAACGCGCATATATCCGGCCAAAACAACTAAATCAACATTATTTTTTTCTAAAATATCAATTATTTTTTGTTCATGCTCTTCTCGCGTAATTCCTTTGTGATCAATAAAATATTCCGGAATTCCTGCTTGCCTTGCTCTTTCTAATCCATAAGCATCGGCTTTATTCGAAATCACAGCAACAATTTTGCCGTTTATTTTCCCGTCTTTTACATTATCAATTATCGCTTGTAAATTCGTCCCATTACCAGACACCAGTACCGCTATATTTTTCATAAATCTTGGCGAGAATTGTTTATATAAAAGTCCGCATCGCAGGTCCGATCGCCATCGGACCGAGATAGAGTGTGATTTTTTTATTAAAAAAATCAACACGTGTCTTTTATATAAATAATTCGAGCTTTAAATTACGATGTTAATTAATTTATTTTTTACAAAAATTATTTTCTTCGGTTCTTGGTTATTTAGCCAGGTTTTTATTTTTTCGTTCGATAAAACTAGTTCTTTTGCCTCTTTTTCGGAAATGTCTGCTTTTACTTCGATTTTATCTCTAACTTTGCCATTGATTTGAATCACCAAATCGATTTTGTCTTTTTTGATTAACTCTTCATCATATTCTGGCCATTGTTCGTCAAAAATACTTTTAATTTTTGACTTTTGACTTTTAATTTTAGAATATAATTCTTCAGTGATATGTGGTGCAAACGGCGATAGAATTTTCAGGAAATTTTCTGCATCAGCTTTCGATAAAACTTGCCTCTCTCCACTCCATGCGTTTACAAATTCCATCATGCTTGAAATTGCGGTGTTAAATTTCATATTGTCTAGATCGTCACTAACCTTTTTTATCGTGTAATGCAATTTTTGAATTAAATCTTTTGAGGTTTCTTTGGCAAACTTTTCATCATTACTAAATAGATTCCAAATTCTTCTTAAGAACCTTGCACAACCTTCTAGGCTTTCCGTGCTCCAAGAAATTTCATCTTCATACGGTCCCATAAACATTTCATACAAACGAACCGTGTCTGCGCCATATTTTTTTACGACTTCGTCCGGATTGATAACATTGCCCAAAGACTTACTCATTTTCTTGCCATCAGACCCCAAGACCATGCCATGGGCACATCGTCTTTGATATGGCTCAAGAGTTGGCACAACGCCAATATCATATAAAAATTTATAAACAAATCTTGAATATAACAAATGAAGGGTTACATGTTCCATCCCACCGTTATATAGGTCTACGGGCATCCAGTATTTTAATTTCTTCATATCTGCAAATTCTTTATCATTTTTCGGATCGCAATATCTAAGAAAATACCAATTAGAACCAGCCCAATTTGGCATTGTGTCAGTTTCTCTTTTTGCCTTTCCTCCGCATTTAGGACATTTTACATTTACCCATTCATCAATTACTGATAATGGTGATTCTCCGCTGTCGGTTGGTTCATATTTTTCAACATAAGGGAGTTCTACTGGTAGGTCCTTTTCATCAACTGGCACTACCCCACACTTTTCGCAATGAATAATTGGTATTGGCTCACCCCAATAATGTTGACGCGTAAACACCCAATCTCGCAAATGATAATTAATCGTTTTTTTACCCAATTTTTTCTTTTCCAATAATTTTGTAATTTCTTTTATTGCTTTTTCCGAGTCCAATCCATTAAATTCTCCTGAATTAATTAAATAACCATAGCTCGTAAACGCCCCATCTCTGCGTTTATCTGCGTCTAAATCTGCGCTTATCTGCGGCGTCACCACTTCCCGAATGGGAATGTTGTGACGCGTTGCAAACTCATAATCACGTTCATCGTGTGCGGGCACAAACATTACTGCTCCCCCGCCATAAGTGGCAATTACATAATCTCCGATCCAAATTGCAATTTTTTCATTATTTAATGGATTGATTGCATAAACTCCTTTCAATTCAACGCCCGTTTTTTCTTTCGCAAAATCCATGCGCTCAATTTCCGATTTTTTCTTTGCCTGATTAATATATTCCTGGACTTCGTTTAGGTTTTCGATTTTATTTTTCAGCTGATTAATTAGTTCATGTTCGGGAGCTAATACAAGTGCGGTTACACCAAAAATTGTGTCTATTCTTGTTGTAAATGCTTCTAATTCGTTGTCTCCGATTTTAAATTTTATATTTGTTCCACCGGATCTTCCAATCCAATTAATCTGTTGGTTTTTAATTCTGTCTGGATAATTAACCAATTTTAAGTCATCAATCAATCGATCCGCATAATCAGTAATTTTTAATAACCATTGTTTTTTATTTCTTTTTTCGGTTTGCGTGCCACAACGTTCACACTTTCCATTTACAACTTCTTCGTTGGCTAACCCTGTTTTACATTTCGGACACCAGTTTATTGGCATTTCTGATTGATAAGCTAATCCTTTTTTAAAAAATTGTAAAAATATCCACTGTGTCCATTTATAATATTTGGGATCGGTAGTATTTATCTCTCGAGACCAGTCAAACGATAATCCTAAACTTTTCAACTGTTCTCTAAAAATCGCTGTATTTTTTTTAGTTACCTCGATTGGGTGAATACCAGTCTTAATTGCATAATTTTCAGTAGGAAGTCCAAACGCATCATAGCCAATTGGAAATAAAACATTATACCCCTGCATTCTCTTTTTGCGTGCCATAGCATCAAGCGCAGAATAGCTGCGAGCGTGACCAACATGAAGACCATCTCCGGAGGGATATGGAAATTCAACCAAAATATATTGTTTTAGCTTTTTAGAAAAATCTTCGGCTTTATATAGACCAAGTTTTTCCCATTTTTCCTGCCACTTTTTTTCAATTTCTTGAGGATTATAATCCATATTATCTTTATCTTATCAAATTTACAGATAAATTTCAAATAAAAAAGGCATCGGTTTTGCAACCAATGCCTGCTACAACCAATTCTTATAGGGTTCAATCCTCCTGTCCCACGAATCAGGATAGCAATTTGTTAAAAATTGTGTAAACGGTTTTCTCAGTCTATTGGGAATTCCTTCCCCACAAACCATTCTTACAAACGCGATTACACCCCATGCCTGATCCGTGCTTACGCGACCCAAACTAGCTAAATGCAATACGCTTCTGTATCGCTCTATCTGCCTTCGCGTTAAAGATGTTTTTGAAATATTGTCTAGTCCAGGAACAATTGTTACGCCTGTGATTTTGTGTACCTCTCTTTTCCCTTTTCTGTAGTGAATTTTCTTACGATTCAATTTAAGAAATTCACCAACTTCGTTTTTAATCAGTGCCATTATTTCATTTAACGCTGACTGTGATATCTCTGGCCAGGCACTAGAAAAAGTTAGGTCATCCACAAAGCGAGTGTAACGAAGAAAATATTTTTCGGCTACTTTGGAGATCTTTTCATCTAGATCTCTAAAAATCAGGTTTTGTAAACACGAACTAGTTGGTGCCCCTTGAGGCAACACTCCTTTGTGTGTAGCTAAACGACCAATAATTCCCGCCAATCCTCTTGCCTCTCGAAAAGAAGACATGCCGCAATTTTCTAAAGTAGCAATACATCCAACGTTTTTTTCTAACAATCGAGAGAGGCAATCCACGACCATTTTTTGAGTAATCGATGGATAATAATGTCTAAAATCAATTTTGAAGATAGACTTTGCCCCAAGATGTATTTCGGCATTCGTAACGATAGATTTTTCACACACTCCGCCGTGAGCAAAGCCCGACACACCAAAATAATCAAAAATATTTTTTAGAATTACCCTTAAAACCATTTTAAGTTCTCTGCTTGGAATACTTAATTCGCGAACCTTACCATTAATAAGGCTTCTGCTGGTCGTGTAGGGCGGACAAGAAATTAATTTTGATAATACCTCTGCCGTAATTGTCTCTTGCGTCTTACAATTACCGTACCTTCTGATTAACATAAAAAGAACTGATTCTCCTAATATCCTCGGAACGGTATATTTTTTCAACCCATTTCTCCTTTTTGGTTGATTTACTTAAAAAAGATGGCCCTTGTTTGGGCAAGGGCCACAGGTGTTGACACAGGCATTCATGGCTGGGCGTTGTGGAGAGGGAGAGAGAGGGTGTCCCTTGACGCTCAATGTATCTCCCGCGAACCCCCGATCTGGCAGACCAAGCCGAGAATCGGCTTGATCCACGCAATGTTCCTATTTCGGGCTTTCGCCCGATAAGGACAGTACCTGGCTTTCGCCGTTAGACTCATTGGGTACCAATGAGGTGTTCCGCCGTCGAGAAAAGGAACGAACTTATGCCTGCTACCTGCGAAATCATTATAATCTGTTATTTTAAAAAAATCAAGGATTATTGTATTTTAAATAACTTTTGTGCGTTTTTGGTTGTTTGTTCTGCAACTTCTTCAAAACTAATTCCTTTTATTTCGGCGATTTTTCGAGCGACTAATTCAACATTCAGCGGTGTATTTCTGACAATTTCGTCCTTTTTTCGCAAAGGATCCGGCGTTAAGTATGGCGAATCGGTTTCAATTAAAATTCTATCCAATGGGCAATTTTTAATAACTTTATCATAATCTCGCGCATAAGTTATCAGTCCCGTAAAACTCAAATAAAACCCTAATTTCAAATATTCTTCAGCGTAAGACCAGCGACCCATATAGCAATGCAGGACACCATTTAAATGCTTGATGCTTGATGCTTGAAATGTTTTAATGATTTCTAAAATTTCTGGGAACAATCTACGGGAATGAATGATTATTGGCTTATCTACTTCTTGTGCTAATTTTAAATGTTGTATAAAAATTTCTTGTTGTTGTTTTTGCGCTTTTTCTGCGTCGATCTGCGTTCCAAGTCTGCGTTTATCTGCCTCTATGAGTTGATAATCCAAACCACACTCACCAATTCCTACAACGCGAGAATGTTTAGCAAGCTCCAAAAATTTATTATAATCAAAACCAACCCCGTCGCGCGATTCGGCAATATCGTGTGGATGAACAGCGACTGTCGCCCAACAATTATTATATTTTTCCGCAAGCTCAATCACCTCTTTGGAGGTAGTATAATTTACGCCAATATTAAGAACGACGATGTCGTTCTTCTGACATTGTTTGATAATTTCTTCTCGATCATCATCAAAATCTTTAAAATTTAGATGCGCGTGTGTATCGATTAACATATTTTAGAATATATCACTATTTAAAGAAATAAAAAAGGGGGTCCGATGACCATCGGACCCCCTTCGTCTTGCTTTCTAAAATGTTCAAAAAAATATTTTCATCCCAAGGAGAATTTTGTAGTTCCCCTTTACCCCCCTTGGGTCTCCTTTAAAAGGAACTCTCCCCCTAAATGAGAAATCCACACCTCCCACGCGAAACCCGACGGTTGGACCAAATTCCAATTGGGACTCTTGTCCCTCTTTCATTTTACCGGAAAATCCGATTCCTGCCCCCAGATAAACTGGTTCAAATAATGTTCCAACCAAATCGAGGTTTACCATTGGTACAGTGTACCAACCGCGTTTATTCTGACCGACGGGCACACCAACACCAATGGATGCTAATACGCTAACCGGGCCAGAGATTTGACGTTCCACTCCCCACTCTATGGTTCCATACTCCATAAAACAGGAATAAAACCCGCCAACTCCAGCTCCAGCAAAGAAATCTATTTGAGCTGGCTGTTTGGTGTCGTTTTTAAGCGACAACCTGGACGGAAATTCGAGAATTTCTCTTTCTTCCCTTTGCGGAATGACTTGCCTTTCTTCAACCTTCTCGATCGGAATAGGAAGATCGACAATTTCCCATAGAACAATATTTGCACAATCTTTAATAACCACAACCCAATATTGCCTTATAATGTCTCCTAGGTCTTGTTCGATGGGAAATACAAATGCATCAAACGGCTTTTCGCCTGCCCATTCCCATTCTCCCACGTTAAAAATTTTACCATTATAACGATAAATATTGGATAAAAATCTGTCACCCTTTTTAAACCATCGAGACTCGATCTCTATGTCTCCAGACAGATGCTGAATAAAAATCTTGATCAATGTATCGTTGTGACCAAAAACAACAGCGATAGCCTCTTGCTCAGAATTAAGCAAATCCATCAATTCTTGTTCATTGTGAACCCCGCCAATTTTAAGCGGAGCAGAATTGATCCTGACGACTTTCTTGGGTACGACTTTATTGGGTTCGACCCTCTGGGCAAAAACCGAAAAAGGCAACGAGAAAACAACCAAAACAATGAAAAGAACCACACAAACTGACTTTCTCATAGTATCCTCTCTTTCTTTAATTTAAAATCAGCTCCACAAAGGAACTGATTCAACTATACGCCATTAATGTTGATTGGTCAACCCCGCAGTGGTGGGACAAGTCTCGGAAACAATATTTCCGATTTCCCTGTTTTTAATTGATTTTTTATTTTTTCGCTAGTTTCTGGCAAAAACGGTGCAATCAAGTCAGCAATTTCGGAAATAAGATACAGAAGATTGGATAAGACTTGTTTTGTTTCGTTTTTATTGTTTTTTATTAATTCCCACGGCTTCTTATCGTCGATATATTTATCTCCCAACACCCTAATCCCCGCCCAGACAGCTTCCAAAAATTCCGTAAATTCAAATTTATTAATACAATCGTCAACTGCTTTTTTTAAATTATTTACATTGGTTTGGTATCGAATGTCGGCCTTATCTTTTGAGGTCTCATTAAATAAATTATTTTTCTCTATTAGTCCCAGAACTCTCGCAACCAAGTTTCCAAGTCCGTTTGCCAAGTCAGCATTATACAATTCTTCAAATCTTTGAATAGAAAAATCGCCATCTTCATAAGACGGAATCCCTCGCAATAAATAATATCTAACGGCATCGATACCGTATTTATCAACTAATTCAATTGGGCTGGGCAAAGTTATGCCTGACGACTTACTCACTTTTTGCCCTTCCAAATTGATAAAGCCATGAATAAATACTTGTTTTGACAATGGAAGCTTTGCCGATAAAAGCATTGCTTGCCACATTGCAGTTTGTTGTCTTAAATTATCCTTGCCGGCAACCTGAATTGCGTTTGGTTTTTTGTCTGTGCCCCAAAATTCCTTAAACTTATTTTTATTTTCGGGCTTGCCCTGAGCGTAGTCGAAGGGCCACCCCAAACAAGAAATATAATTAATCAAAGCATCAAACCAAACATACATTATATGATCACTGTCCCCTGGTACTGGCACACCCCATGGCATTTTTGTTTTAAGTCGCGAAATGCTAAAATCCTGTAAACCATTTTTTACAAAATTATAAATTTCTTTTTGACGATGAGTAGGAATCACAAAATTTTTATTTTTATCATAAAGATCTAACAGTGGTTGTTGGTATTTTGAAAATCTAAAAAAATAATTTTCTTCATCAATAATTTCTAATTTATAATTGGGATGATTTGAGCACTTGCCATCAACTAATTCGGAATCGGTTTTTTCTAATTCGCAACCAACACAATATTTGGTTTTGTAGTTCTTTTTATAGATATCTCCATTTTTTTCGCATCGTTTCCAAAATTCCTGGCATGCTTCGATGTGATGTTTGTCGGTTGTGCGAATAAAATTATTGTAAGATAAATTTAATTTTTCTTTCAATAAATCAAATTTTGCCGCATATTCATTGCAGTATGCTTGTGGATCCTTTTTTTCTTCTAATGCTTTTTGATAAATTTTAAGTCCATGTTCATCTGTCCCAGTATTAAAAAACACCTCGTCGCCCTGTAAGGCACGATATCGAGCGATAACATCTGCTTGCACAATTTCTAATGCATGCCCCACGTGTGGTGCGGCATTTACGTATGGCAATGTAGTTGTGATATAAAATTTATTTTTCATGGTTTGGGCAAATTATTACTACAAACTCTCCTCGTGGTTCGATTTGGGGAATGACTTCGGAAATTTTACCACGGTAGATTGTTTCAAATTTCTTGGTTAATTCTCGTCCTACCACTATATCAAAATCATTAAATACTTGCAATTCTTTTAGGGTTTTAATTATTCTATGCACTGATTCGTAAATTATCACCGGATATTTTGATTCAGAAATTTCTCTAAACATTGTTTGCCTGCCTTTTTTGTGTGGAGGAAATCCCATAAATACAAATTTATCCATTGGAATTCCAGCGACACTCGCAATCGCAGTCATCGCGCTTGGCCCGGGGATTGGAATAATATTAATTAGTGATAATTGATTATTAATTATTGCAACTAATTCGTTGCCCGGATCAGATATTCCCGGCGTACCAGAATCAGAAATCAACGCAACATCCTTGCCTTCTCCCAAAATTCCTACAATATAATCTGTTTTTCTAGAATCGCTATGTTGATGATAACTTTGTAATGGTTTTTTGATTTCAAAATGATTTAATAATTTTTGTGCAACCCTTGTGTCTTCGCACAAAACCAAATCAACGCTTTTTAGAACCTCTAATGCCCTTAAGGTTATGTCTCCTAAATTTCCTATTGGTGTTGCAACGATGTATAGCTTCCCCATGTCTTAAGCTTAACAGTGAATTAAATATTTGTTAATATTGAAATACTATGGTTTTATTACCACATATTATAGTCGGCGCAGTAATCGGTTCAAAAATAGATAGTTTTGGATTAGTCGCATTGTTAGCGATTATTTTTCATTTTATATTAGATCAAATTCCACACTGGGATTATTTAACCTATCAAGATGCTGTCGATTTTAAAAAGAATAAAAAAATTAAAATTATCCTTAAAACATCAATTGATGTGATTGCAGGGCTAATTGTTTTCTTTGTTTGTGTTTTTAATCATCAGTTAGATTTTAGACAAATAATGTTGGTTGTTGTTGGAATATTTTTCTCTGTTTTGCCTGATTTTATTTGGGGGCTGTCAATGATTTTTAATAATAAAATATTTTCCAAATATAGAGACTTTAACAATAAAATAAACTATAAATCACAAAAGGAAGGTAGGCCTACCTTCCTTGAATTATTTACCCAAATCATCGTTATCGCTATTGCGCTTCTGCTTCTTTTCGTTTTTTAAGCATATCTCTCAACAATTCTGCGAAAACTGCTGCCAAGGGAACAGCCAAAACCATGCCCAATATTCCTCCCAATTTTCCACCAATCAATAATGCTAAAATAATTACAATCGGATTTAAGCCAACAACCTTGCCCATCACAAGTGGCGCAATTAAATAAGCCTCCACCTGCTGAACAACTAAATACAAAATCAAGACCCATAAACCAAGAATCGGCGCCTGCAATAACCCCAAAATCACGCCCGGAATGCCCGCAAGAACAGGACCGATGTATGGGAACAATTCTAAAACTCCTGAAATTATCCCTAAAATCAAGGCATATTTAACGCCCAAAAGAGAAAGCCCAATATAAACCAACACCCCAACAACCAAAGCAAGAAATAATTGACCCTGGAGCCATCTGCCCAGTTTTTTTTGTGCCCTTTCCCAAAGATCCAAAACATAATCACGATAATGTATGGGCATAATTGCAGTCAAAACCCTCTGCACCCCCTTCTTTTGAACTGAAATATAAAAAGACATCACTATAACCAAAAAGAATGAGAATATTCCACCGAAGAAACTGACTGCCGTTGAGAAGATATTTGCGCTTAACGATTTTAACGTTTCACCAATATTACTCAAATACTCCTGCATCCTGTCGATAATCATCCCATATTTCGATGATGCTTTTTCGAATGATTGAAATTTTTCTGACAACGACTCAATATAAGATGGCAGGTTGGTTGCTAAATCCTTAACGTTTCTTGCAATCGTTGGAACAATCAGAGAAGCCAAAAGCGCAATTGCACCAATAACCAAAATATAAACAATTAACGCCCCGATTACTCGAGGTATTTTAATTTTTTCGAAAAAATTAATGGCTGGAGCTATTGCCGAAGCAATAATTAAGGCAAAAATAAATAGAACAATAACGTTCTTAATAAGATAAAGAAATCCCAAACCGAGAATTATTAAAATAACTCTAATTATTGTATTCGTAGAAATATTAATTGTTTTTGTTTCTTGCATGCTTATAGATCCAATAAGTTTTGAAATCTCTTCTTGTTCTTAAATGGACCGATTAATGCTAAATTTAATTTTTCTGGTTTAAAAATGTCTTTTGCCACTCTTTGTACGTCTTCGGCTGTCACTGCTTCTATTTTAGCAAGTTTTTCTTCTAAGGTCAAAATCTTATTTTCGAATAATTCTTGATCACCATAAAAAGATGCCCAATCGTCAGACGATTCCATGCCCAAAATAGCCCTCCCCTTAATATAGTCCTTGGCCTTTCTTAGTTCTTGTGCAGATACTTTCTTGTTTTTAATTAATTTATATTGTTTTAAAATTTCTATTGTCGCCTCATCTGCTTTAGAGTTATTTACTCCGGCGCGTGTTACAAGGCACCCATTATCTAAATTGGAATAATTAGACGTCCCAACATAATATGCTAATCCTCGCTTTTCTCGAATCTCTATGAGCATTCTCGAACTAAATCCTCCGCTCAGAATACTAGTCAAAACGTTCAACACATATATATCTTTATGAAAAATATTGTAAGAACGAACGCCCAAACATAAATGGGCTTGATCGGTTTTTTTAAAATGAATTAATTTCTGAGGTTTGTTTTGCGAAAAAACGACTCCTAGTCTATCTTGTGATTTTTTGTGGTTTGTCGTTTTAAATCTATTTTCAATATCTTTTTTTAATTTATTAAGATTGTCTATTTTCCCCGCAACAACCATAACCGTATTTGACGCAGAATAATGATTCTTTAAATAATTTATAAAATCGTTTCTTTTTATATTTTTTATCGTTTCTTCCGTTCCGGCAATGTCCCACCCAGCTGGTTGATCACCATATAACAACTTATTCCACAATGTGCCTACATATCTACGCGGTTCGTCTAGGTACATATTAATTTCTTCAATAATCACACCTTTTTCTTTTTCGATTTCCCTTGAATCAAATTTTGAATTTAGAAAAATATCAGAAATCCAATCGATGGCTGTGTCTAAATGTTTTGCGTCGACCTTGGCATAGTAACCGGTTTGTTCTCTGTCGGTAAAGGCATTATTTTCCCCTCCTATTTTATCAAGAACCAGAGACACGTCCAGTGATGTCGGCCTCTTTTTCGTTCCCTTAAAAAGCATATGTTCCAAAAAATGGGAAATGCCATTAATTCCTTTTGTTTCATATTTTGAACCAGTTCCAACTAAAACTAAAACAGTCACTGCTTGAGTGTTTTTCATTGGAACAGTGACCAACCTTAGACCATTTTTAAATGTAAACTTTTGATACAATTTGCTCATATTAATATAGGTGTACGGAGAACTGTTCTCCGTACATCTATTTATAATTCATTTTTATACTTTATCCAATCATTAACAAACTTTTTACACTTTTCGTTTTTACCAATTACGTCTCCTAAAAATTTTCTATTAGTTATGGATGGAAAATTCTTTTTATCTATATAGTCCAGATAACTAGACCATTTATAATTTTCTATAAATTTAATCGCTTTATTTGTATTTTTTACGCCCACCTCTTTCCATTTTGGCTCGACCAATGATATTGGATTAGAATGAATGTAAACAAAAACCGTTTGCAATTGATCATCTGTGTTTATGTGAACTGCTTGAAATCTGTTTTGGAATAAATGTCCTTTACGATCGTGTCTTCTATTAAAATAACCTCCATATCCAGCCCCAAGCTTCCTCATAAATTTTGTAATGCCGTTGTTTTTAATTTGCCTCAACAATAAATGTACATGGTTCGGCATAAAACAAAATGCTAAAATCTCTACCAGCAAGTCCCTGTCGTCAGAGAATGTGCCGGAGAACAGTTCTCCGTACATCTTCTCTGTTTTTCTTTTTTGTCGTCGAGTCCTAATTTCTACTGGTCTATAATTATTAAATTCGTAAAGAGAAAAAATCATACGATAATAATCGTTTTGCTCTTTAAAAATTTTCGTGTCACCTACGCCCCTAATAATGATGTGGTAAATTTCATTATTAATTAATTGTGGTCTTTTAATTGCCATATAAATTGATTATAGCAAATTTACAATGAGATATGTACGGAGATGTACGGAGAACAGTTCTCCGTACATATTAATGAATACCTATTTTTTGTTTAATTTATCGTTGAGATAATCCTTGAGCCCTGCAACGCCCACACTTTCCTGTTTCATGCTGTCTCTGTCTCTGACTGTAACAATATCCTTTTCTAGTGTGTCGAAATCGATCGTTACACAAAACGGCGTACCAATTTCGTCTTGGGCAAAATATCTTTTACCAATATTTCCTCTGTCATCCCATGCAGTGTTAAACTCTTTTCGTAGATTTTCGTAAATTCCTTTTGCCTTTTCAATTAATTCTGGTTTATTTTTTAATAACGGAAAAACTGCAACTTGATATGGTGCGATTTTGGGATGCAATCTTAAAACAACCCTCCCTGCCCCGTCTGCTGCGGGGTCCTTGTCTTCGGTATAAGCATCAATTAACAAAAACAAGAACGCCCGATCAACCCCGCCAGAAGTTTCTACGATTTGTGGAATAAATTTTTCATTTGTTTCGGGATCAGTATAACTTAAATCTTGTCCAGAAAATTTTGCGTGCCCAGATAAATCCCAATCCCCGCGCCAATGAATTCCTTCCATCTCCTTGATTTCGCATGGAGAATTTTCATAAGTAATATCGAATGCCATTTTGGCATAATGTGCTAATTTTTCGTGTTTATAAAATCCAAGATTTTTGGGATTAGTGAAAATACTTTTATACCAATTCATTCTTTGCTCTTTCCAAAACTCAAACCATTTCTCCATTTCTGATGGACGGCAGAACCATTGCAAATCCCACTGTTCGAATTCACGCTGTCGAAATAAAAAATTTCCCGGCGTTACTTCGTTCCTAAACGCTTTTCCAATTTGGCAAATCCCAAAAGGAATTTTTAAGCGCGTTGTATTCAAAACATTTTTGTAATCAAGATAAATTGTTTGACACGCTTCTCCGCGCAAATAAGCATTGGTTTTCTCTCCTTCAATTACGCCTAATTGCGTTGGAACTAAAATATTAAATTGTTTTGGTTCGGTTAATTCTCCGTCACAATCTGGACATTTTCTACTATTCAAATCATCATCTTTGAATCGATGATGACATTTTTTACATTCTGAAAGCGGGTCAACAAAGTTTTTCACATGACCAGACGCCTCCCAAACCCTGGGATTGGTAATAATCGCTCCGTCAATTCCCACAATATTGTCGTGCTCTTTGGTCATCCACTTCCACCATAATTGTTTCAAATTGTTTTTCATTTCTACGCCCAATGGCCCAAAATCATAAAAACCCTGAAACCCACCATAAATTTCGGAACCAGGATAAATAAATCCTCGTCTTTTACATAAACTAACAATTTTCTCCATTAAATTTTCTGTTTTCATATTTATATTGTGTTACTCAACTACTTGTTTGCCATAATTAGTCATTCTTGTGTCGTCGGGAACAGACGTATCTACGGGTGGACTTGTTAAATTTAAATTATTTCCCGTAAACATATCCTTGCCTTCGATTTGTGACTGATTAATTAATATCGGCGAATCACCAACTTGATTTATGGACGGCGTTATGCCAACTTGAAAAATTAGTTCATACAACGGCAGAGTTTTTCCTGTTCCCGCTGGTACCTTGCCAATATTCCAAATTATTTCTTTGGTTCGGTCATTATATGAAAACTGTCCCTTATTCAACTTGTTGATGTAATAATTCATATAATTAATGCCCTGTGGCAAAACCGACTTCACAATAACATTTTCCAAATCATTAGAAACATTAATTATTTGCCAATGGATTGTATAATTTGTAAGTTCGTTAACCTTTGGTGGAATTGGGCCAGTATTATAAATTCCCTGTGACGGTTCATAATAGTAGCCCTTGGTATTTAAAAATAATTGAGTATTTATCTTACAACTTAATTCTTTCTCAAATTTTAATTCTGTGCCTGCGAACTTTGCTGGAACAGTTAATGTCTGGATTTCAGCAACTATGCCCGCTTTAAAATTTTTGTCATTAAAACTATAAATTGGTAATTCATTTTTAACCTTTACAAAGAACTTCACCTCTCCCGATTGGCTGGTATCTAATAAACTTAATTCCAAAATATCTGCTCCGCTCCAGGTGATCGTGTTTGTCCTGCTATCAAAAAATCCCTTACCGCCTAAATCTATTTCTCTAAAGTCAAAAACCCCGTCTTGCAAATACACTTTTAAAATTAATTCTCTCAAGGCAATGTCGGTATTATTTTTAAAACTAACCGTATATTTTAACTCCTGCCCAACATCAACCTTGCAATCGCTTTCTGTCCCCCCAACGCTGGCCAACAGAACAATTGGTGCTGGCGAAATTTGGGTTACAAAATCCGATAAACTATATTTCAAGAAATTTCCATCTTTCATCTGACCAATTGTTGCCCTTAAAATCTTATTTTCCATTTCTTGACCATTTAACGACCCACTTAAATTAATCGTTTTTTTCTCTCCCGGATTCAGAGATCCTACTTCCCATGTGCTGGTTTCATCTTTTGATTTTGGCGCAAGATCAGATGTTTTAAAGCTAAAGTCATCAGGATATTCTAATTTGATAACCAAATTATTAACCGTTTCTTCTGTTCTGTTTTCATATTCTATGGCATAACTGACTTCTTGTCCGGCAACTGATTTTTCTGACCCCTCAACATGAATCCCGATTGAAACAGTGTTAATTTCTATTTTTGATGAAGCTTCGGCTTCAAATCGAGAATTAATATTTGCTGGTTTATATTCTAATTTCGCAGTAATATTTTTTGTGCTACCCTTTTCGCCCAAAAATCTCACCTTAAAAGTTTCTTCACTTTGTGTTTTTTTGGCAATTATGCCTAAGGTTTTTGAATCCTGATATATTTCTTTCCCGTCTGAAGAAAATGTTCCCTGTGGATAAGAAACAATTAAGCGTGCATCATTTAAATTAACCCTATTGTTGTTGGCATAATTAATTGTAATAATTGTTTCCTCCCCCGAAGAAATATTTTCCGAAGTTTGGATTTTTAGTTCAACCCTTGAATTAACAAAAGAGCTTCTGCCCCAAAGAATTGCGCCAATAATAATTAAAATTCCAACAACAATAATAATTGCCGAGGTTTTAGGCAAATTCCTCTTGTTAAAAAATCTTTTTAATCCTTCGCCCTTCTGTTTTGTCCCTGGTTGAAACGCGGGATTAATTTGTGTATTGGTTTGTTTAAATTGAAAATTATCTTCCATATTTCTAATTATATCACTTTTAATACAAATTTTCTATTTCTCGCATGTGCTCGGAGTCGTAACCTAAAAGATTTATCAGTTTTTTTTCAAAGGTCATTGTAATGCCGGCCAAATTGACAGAAGCGTCGCTTCTGTCAATCGCCTGTATGGTTTTTAAAATTAAAAACCATACATCCTCATCTCTCTCCTGCCCAACCATTGCCTCGTCAATTAAATTAGCTATTTGTTTGGCGATTTTTATCTTTTCTAAATCTTTTTTAATATTCAAAAATTGATTCAACAAAAAAGCATCTTTTAGAATTAAAGAGTTCTTGCCCTCAACAAGAATGAATTGCACATACGAAATTGCTTCAATATGTCCGCGCAATTTACTCTCCACCTTTTTCACGCCCTTCGCCTGAATATTAATCTTTCCCAATTTGTCGCAATAAACAGTCAAAACCCGGCCAGTTTCATTCTGGTCGGTTGTTTTGAGTATTATTGCCTCAGTTTTAATCATGTCTTCTCTATTTTAAATTCATCGCCGAAGACAATTTCTTCTGCAATTACTTGCTTTTTGATTTGATCGGCATACTTTTCGACGATTTCCTTGTTGTCAGAATAATACACTCGAATCTTGTCTTTCGGAGTTAACCCCATTTCTTTGCGTTTTGATTGGATAGTGCGCACAAAATCCCTCACAGCGCCCTCTGCCTTGAGTTCTTCGGTGATAGTGGTATCAAGTACCACCCCTTCTTTTAGATTGTCGTCCATGACCACCTCTTTTACGTTAATTTCGTCCCGTATTAAATCAAGTAGCTCAACTTTTAACTTTTGACTTTTAATTTTTAATTTGGCCAGTGGTTGTCTTACTTTAATTCCGGCTTCTGCTCTTTTTTGCAAACCCATGCTACAAATTTCTCGCACCTGTTGCATTTGCTCTTCCAGCTTTTCGTCGATTAATTTCTTGTCTACTTCCGGCCAATCCTCCAAATGCACGCTTTCCCTGCCTCCGCCCACTTCCTTATATATATGCTCTGCCATAAATGGAGTAAATGGAGCCATTAATTCTGATAAGCGGAACAAAACATAACGCAAGGTTTTTAATGCGTACAATTTATCTTCCCCTCCATTTTTAAATCTATCGCGCGACCTTCGCACGTACCAAACAGAAAGATCTTCAATAAAACTCTGAATTTTTCTTGTGGCACTAAAAATATCATAATCATTTAAATGTTCCTCAACGTTTTTTATTAATAATGATAATTTGGAACCGATCCATTTGTCCAAAACGTTTACTGGGTCTTTGTTTTCGTTTAAGTCTTTCATTTCGGTTCCTTCGGCAAATATTTTATAAAAACTCAGCACATTCAATAAAGTATTAAACATGCTTCCTGATTCTTTTAATCCTTCTTCACTAAATCTTTTCGGCTCACCCGGCTGATTAACGTTATATATATACCAACGAACAACGTCTGCCCCATATTTTTCAATCATTAATATCGGATCGACAACATTGCCGATGTGCTTAGACATTTTTTGTCCATCTTTATCTAAAATATGACCAAGGCAAATAACATTTTTATAGGGAGATTCTTTGCCTAACATTGTAGATACCGCCAACAATGTATAAAACCAACCACGGGTTTGATCAACGGCTTCGGAAATAAAGTCTGCTGGAAATTGTTCCCCCTTATCAATTAAATTTTTATTTTCGAATGGATAATGATGTTGGGCGAAAGGCATCGCTCCTGAATCGAACCAAGAGTCCATTACTTCTGGAGTTCGTTTCATTTCTCCACCACAAACCTGCCCTGAGCTTGTCGAAGGACATTTAAATTTTATTTCGTCAATAAATGGTTTATGTAAATCAAATTTTTCATCAACACCCAATTCTTGGCACGATCCAATAACCTTCATTTCGTTGCATTTTTCACAAATCCATATTGGTATTGGCGTGCCCCAATATCTTTCCCGGGAAATTGCCCAATCTTTTACTTCTTTCAACCACTCTCCGAACCTTCCCTCTTTGACATGTTCAGGAATCCAATTAATTTTCTCGTTATTTTTAATTAATTTTTCTCTTAATTTGCTCATTTCAAAATACCAAGAATCTCGCGCGTAATAAATCAATGGGGAATCACATCGCCAACAAAATGGATAATCATGATTATGGGCCTCGGTTTTATATAAAACATTTCTTTGTTTTAAGTCCTCGATAATTTCTTTTTCTGCGTCTTTAACAAACTTTCCTTTCCATTGCGGAACTAATTCATTAAAAGTTCCATCAAGATTAACTGTGTGTACTTTAGGCAGTCCAATTTTTTCGCCCAATTCATAATCTTCTACCCCATACATAACCGCGGTATGTACAATGCCTGTCCCATCTTCTGTGGAAACAAAATTTGCGGGGTAAATTTTAAATGCATTCTCGGTATTTTTTTCATTGCCCTTAATTACGCCATTAAATAACGGTTCATATTCCCATCCAATCATCTTTGTGCCTTTTAATTCTTCAATCGTTTCATATCCGCCATTGATCTTGTCCAATAAATTTTTGGCCAAATAATAAAATTCATTATTTTGTTTTATTTTTACATATTCGATTTTTTCTCCAATAGCCAAAGCAATATTACCCGGCAAAGTCCATGGAGTTGTTGTCCAGGCCAAAATATATTCGTTATCTTTTCCTTTTACTTTAAATTTTATATATACCGATTCTTCCTGCACATTTTTATATCCTTGTGCTACTTCGTGAGACGATAAAGCCGTACCACAACGCGGACATTGTGGAACAACCTTATATCCCTTATAAACCAATCCTTTATCGTAAATTTGTTTAATAATCCACCAAAGAGATTCTATGTAATTATTGTCATAAGTTATATATGGATCTTCCATGTCCACCCAATAACCCATTCTTTCTGTCATTTTTTCCCATTCTTCTTTATATTTCCAGACACTTTCTTTGCATTTTTGATTGAATTTCGCTATGCCATAATTTTCAATATCTTTCTTGTTTTTAAAGCCCAATTCTTTTTCTACTTCCAGTTCAACTGGTAACCCTTGAGTATCCCAGCCAGCCTTCCTTTCTACGTGATAGCCCCGCATGGTTTTATATCGTGGAATTGCATCCTTGAATGCTCGAGCCTCAACATGATGAATTCCCGGCTTGCCATTGGCAGTTGGCGGTCCTTCGTAAAATACAAAATTTTTACCTTTCTTCTCGAGGGATTTTTTAAAAATTTTGTTCTCTTTCCAAAATTCTAATATTTTCTTTTCTATGTCTGAAATTTTTTCCATATTAATTTAGCTTTTTTAATTCTCCATTTTTCATAACCAAATTATTTCTACAAGACATCTCCTGCTCTTCTGTTTGCCCACCGACAATAACTTGCATACTAAACAAAACGCAACCATGACTCACAATTAAAATGTTCTTACCTTTATATTTTTTGTCTATGTCTCCAATAAAGTCTTTGGCTCGCTCTTTGACTTCGCGATAATTTTCTCCGCCATCTTTTGGTTTCTTAACAAATCGTTGGGCCTCGCATTCATAAAATTCATTCCATGCGTCTTCTGGTCCCCCGTTAAAAATTCCCATATCTATTTCTCGCAATCTTTTATCAAAAATTATTTCCAATTTTAACGTATCAGCAATAATTTCTGCGGTTTGTTTTGTGCGCAATAAATCGGAAGCAAAAATTAAATCGATGTTTAATTTTTCGATTTCAACAACCACATTTTTAATTTGCTCCCTGCCTTCGTCGGTTAAAGAATTTTCAAATTTCTCTGGATGGGAACTAACAATTCTCTGTTCGTTAGAAACTGCTTTTCCATGACGAAGAATATAATATTGATTATTAAATTTCATAAATTACATCTTTTCGATGGTATTTATACCTAGTAGATTTAACCCGTTTTTTAAGACAATGGTAACGGCTTTAATCAGGGCCAATCTGGCTCCCCGAGTATCATGATCTACCTTTAATATATTAAATTTCTCATAAAAATTATTAGCCAAACTCGCCAAGTCGTAAAGATAATTAGCTAAATTATTCATTTGAAAGCTTTCCGCTGAATCTTCGACCACATCAGGGAATTTAATTAGTTCTTTTATAACGTTTAATTCTTCGTTTTCTTTTAGAAATTCGGACTTAAAACTTCCCGCAAATTTAGTCTTTCCCAAAATGCTTTGCAATCTCACATATGTATATAGTATATATGGAGCAGAATTCCCATCAAAACTTAACATTCTATTCCAATTAAAAACAATATCACTTTGTCGATTTTGATATAAATCGTTATACTTCAATGCACCAATACCTACGGCTTTTGCAACATTTTTTCTTTCCTTCTCCGACAAAGAAGGATTTTTTTCTTTTATGATTTTTTCTGCCAATTCAATTATTTGGTTAATTAGGTCTTCCGCACCGATAAACCTTCCGGTTCTAGTGGCTAATTTTTTATGATTCTCATCTAAGATAAGGCCAAACTTAACATGAATGAGTTTGTCTTTAGAAATATAATTTAATAATTCTGCTGCTTGAAATGATTGCTGGAAATGCAAAGATTGTTCATTGCCAACAACATAAATTATTTTTTCTGGACTATCTTTGGCCCTTTCCTTTATTGTCGCGAGCTCTCTAGTGGCATAAAGTGTCGCCCCATCAGATTTTTTAATTAAAAGTGGATCGAGACCAAATTCGTCTAAATTAATTAAATAGGCCCCATTGCTTAAAAAATATTTTTCATCTTTTCCGTCCAAATTTAACGTCTCGCAATCTTTAACCACCTCACCAAAAACGGACTCATAATGACTTTCTCCGTTATACTCGTCAAATTTAATGCCCAACATATTGTAGATTTTCTCAAACTCTTCGAGCGACTTTTCTCTTAACGTTTCCCATGTTTTGATATTTTCTGTATTATATTTTTCCTTTCTGGAGTGATTATTATATTCTCTAAAATTATTTTCAAGATCTTTAAATTCATTTCTAGCCCACTCATCAAGGGTTAAATCATTCTTCATTTCATTATTAAATTTAACATAAACATCTAGCATGTCCTGGGTGTTCATTTTTTTGGGATCATATTTATACTTACTTATTCCGGCAAGCATTATTCCAAATTGTTTTCCCCAGTCTCCCAAATGATTATCACCGACAACTTTATATCCTAAAAATTTATAAACGTTGTAAATCGCAGCGCCGATAATCGTCGATCTTAAGTGCCCAACATGCATTTTTTTCGCAATATTCGGTGAAGAATAATCTATTATAACTGTTTTGCCCTTACCAATTTTATTGCTACCGTATTTTTTGTTTTGCTTTAGGATTTCTTTAACTTGGCCTTGAATAAATTCTGGTTTTAGATAAAAATTTATGAAACCATTGACCACCTCGACTTTGTCGATGAATTTTGAATTTTGAATTTCTAATTTTGAAATAATTTCATTCGCAATCTCCATTGGAGATTGTCCCGAGTCATATCGAGGGACTAAAATCAAAGCCACATTAGTGGCATAATCGCCATAATTTGCATTTTCCGGCACTTCAACCGTAAATTCGATTGAATCTCCCTTGTCCGCCACAGCTTTAGCGACGGCGGATTTGATTTCCTCACGAATTGTCATATTTTAATCTTAACTTAATTCGACTTAATTTAAAAGAGGGCCTAAGCTTATCAGCCGGCCCCCCAATAATATCTATATTATTTTTTGATGTCTTCAAGAATCTTCTTAAATGTTTCGGGATAATTTTCAGCCAACTGCGATAGAATCTTTCTATCAATTTCTATATTAGCTTTTTTTATTGCATTAATAAACCTACTATAAGAAATTCCATTCTCTCTGCAAATTGCATTAATCTTAATATTCCAAAGATTTCTAAAACTTCTTTTCTTGTTTCTTCTATCGCGATAAGCATAAGTCCAGGCATGTTTTAATGCATCTTTTGCTGCCCGATAATTGGTTTTTCGTCTCCATTTAAAACCTTTGGCTAATTTGATTATTTTTTTCTTTCTGGCGCGTTTTTGAACGCCTCTTTTAACTCTTGTCATTGTTCTATTTACCCCGCCAAGGCGGGGTTTACCTATTTACCTATTAGTAAATTCAATAATATTCCTAACCATATTGGTTTTGGTCTCAACTGTTTTGGAATGTCTTTTTGCTCGCTTTTCATCGCCAGCCTCTTTTGAATTCAAATGATTCTGGCCTGGCGCCCGATGAATGATTTTCTTGTTTTTTGTTATTTTGAATCGTTTTGTGACCGATCCTCTTGTTTTGCCTGACATATAGTTACTGCCAATCCTTGCGGGCTACGCTTAATCTCCTCTTCTTTCTTCGCGCCTTTCGGAATTGTACTTATAAATAATTCTAATTTTTCTTTTGCTAAGTCAAAATGTGCTTTTTCCCTTCCCTTTAACTTCATTTCGACTCTAACCTTGTGACCTTCTTTAAAAAATTTCTCTATCTGATTGGCCCTAATCCCCAAATCATGAGGAGATATGGTCAGACTAATTCTAATGCCCTTTGTTTCTATTTTTTTATGACTTGATTGTTGTTTTCTGTCTTTCTTCTCTTGTATGTATTTATATTTTCCGTAATCAATGATTTTACAAATTGGTGGTTGGACATTTTCTGTAATTTCCACTAAATCAAATCCTCTGTCCTTGGCCATTTTCAACGCCTCTTGTGTGTTTAAAACTCCTAAATTGGCCCCCTTTTCATCGATTACACGAACTTCCAATGATTTTATTTGTTCGTTAATCCTGTCTTTGTTCGGTTTTACAAACCGATTATCAAATCGATTGTATGGTCGACTTCCCGTCGGTCTAAACGCTGGCTTAAATGCTGGTTTAAAAAATGGTTTTTTTTGAAACATTTATGTTTTTGTTAATTTATCTTTTGGAATGCCCTAAATCATTTTTAATGATCGGGCACCCGACAAAAATTACAAAGTAATTTTTGTTTAGGGTGGAGGTGAGGAGAATCGAACTCCTGTGTCAAAGTTTTTTTAAAACAATTCTACAAGTTTAGTTTGTTTGTTGTAATCATTCAAATCATAAACAAACAAAAATTTGAATAATCCTACCCAATTATTTTCGATATTACGACTTGGGCATCATAATATCTATCTCAAGTGTCTTTCGACACTATAACACTTTAATAGCCTATTGAGAATCTCCATCAAAGTGGCTTCAACTTAAATTAAGCTGTAGCAAAAGCAAAATTTGTATTTGCGTTTATTTTTTCTAGATTTTAACGAGATACTAGAATCCTCGACTTGCATATTTTAAAAAGATCTTCGATCGAAACCTAGCGCCCCCCTAGAACATAACTGATTTTAAAATCAGTTATGTTCGGGGCGACCCGATTCGCCCTTGGCGAATCTAGGGTTTAGCCCTTACTTCATTTAAATACGTTTCTAAAATCTTTTTCTTTTCTCTCGCACCCCACAAACTCTTTAAAAAATATTCTCTTTTAACTGCCTCTCTTCTGGTTTGATATTCTTCTTCGTGAATCAAGCACAATGGTCTTCTGCCCTTGGTCGCCAAGACCAATCCTAGGTTATGACGATTTAATCGATTTTTTAAATTATTTGTTTGCCCAACATATAATCTCTTATCTTTTTCGCTATACAGAATATAAAGATAAAACATTTTAGATTCCCCCCTTAATAATTCTTTCTTTTTCTCTGCCAAATTCTCTCTTCTTTATTACTTCTCGCTTGTCGGCCTTCTTTCTTCCTTTGGCTATGCCGAATTCAAGCTTTATTCTGTTCTTCTTAGTATATAACCGAATTGGTACCAATGTCAACCCTTTGGCTTTTAATTTACCAATCAACGAACTAATTTCGGACCTATTTAATAGAAGCTTTCTTGGCCGTGATTGGTCGTAGTCAATGGGAGTGTTTTTGGGTTGATAGGGCGGGACCAGGGCGTTGGTCAAAAAAAGCTCTCCGCCTTTGGTTGTAACAAATGAGCCAGTTAAACTAACATGGCCGGTTTTTATTGCTTTCACCTCAAAACCAAAAAGCACTAAACCAGCCTCGTAGGTTTCTAATATTTCATAATCATAACTGGACCTTCGATTTTGTGTGATGGGTTTCATTTGTTCTTATTTCCTCTTCCCCCTTTTCGCTCATTGCTTCGTCGTGCCATTCATCTATTTTTTTCTCAACCACCTGATCAACGGTTTCAATAATTTTATTAAGTTTCGATTGAATTTTATCGTTAGAAGCAAGTTTTGAGAAAATATTGTGCACAGCAATTTTCTTTCTTCTCTTTTTTAAAGTTAAAATATAAATTCCAATAACAATCAACAGTATTGGCCACCACGCCCAAACCGCAGCACTGATTATTCCCAAATTCACTAGTAGAAAAAGAATGCCTACGATAATCAAAAATCCCGCCACAAATCCTAAACCAAAAAATGAATAAAACATACAATTATATGCAGATCTACGCGGATCTAAGCGCCGATTTACGCTGATCTGCGTTTATCTGCGTCTTAATCTGCGATTATCTGCTTCTATTTTATAATTACCGACCTTTTTATTGATTAATAACGAGTATCTGAATCAAGACAATAATGTGAATCACCACAATCACAACCCATAATAACACCATCAACGTCCGTACCTAAATAATGATTAGTAGAATCCTCAAAATAGGCGCTTAAAATATAGTCTTTGCCGTCACTACTATATTTATACGTGTAATCTCCAGAATTTAATGGATCGGTCGGAACATTCGACAGAATCTTCTTATCTTGCAATGTGCTCATCATTAAACTCCAGCTATCAACATTACATCCGTTAGTTTTCGGATAACTACCATTATCGTCGTAATACATTTGAAGCGCGAAAACCGTTAGAATAATATCACTTCTTCTTCTGGCGTCTCTTGATCCAATTTCGTAACTAACCGATTGATTTCTTCGTGGATCATTAGATTGAGGATTTTGTAAGTTATTATTTGAAGAATTCCGTTTTATCAAAAATCCGGCCAAAAGAAAGTTTGCGACAATACCAAGGACTAAGAGCGTGATCACTATAATCACCACGATTCTTACGCCAGTCCTAGTACTTTTGTCTGGGACAAAAACAAAATCTCCTTTCAACTCTTTTAATTTTTTATAAGTTAAGAAATTATAAACCAACATTAGCGGAAGCAGAACGCACGAAACCAATAAAGTACCGATCATTTCTATCCAGCCGACATTTATCAATTTAAATATCCAACTAAAAATTTGAGAAATAACCACAGAAATTAGACACATAAAAATCAACCTCCACAGTACCGCCCACCAATGGTTTCGAACATATTCCCTGCTCTTATAAAGAGCGCTCATGCCCTTCGTGTCTTCAACTGTCAAAACAAAAAAGGCGAGAGAAAACCAAACCATAAAAAGAATTCCCGGAACAAGAAAAAGCATCGACCCACACATAACAATAACACCAATCAATGCCGAAACTATCCAATAAGGGAATATTTTATGCCAACCCTTTTTAATTGCTTCTATAAATTTTAACCCAGACTCATTTTCATTAATCGCATAAATTAATGATGCCTGTCCCCATACGTGAGTAGCTGTAAACAAAAAGAACAACAAAATTGCTATTAAAGCAAATGATATAATTTTCCAAACAGCAAGACCAGTAAAAATAAGAGCCAATCCCAACAAGCCCACACCACCAACCACGGCAATCAATATGGTGGTTAAAATCAGCGGGATTATTGTTAAAAGGACAAAAACCAAAAATCTTTTTTTATAAATTCCCCACGCCTCTTTTAAAATTTGTGGCGCTGATGCCAATTTGCCGCCAACACTATTGGAAGCACTCGGCGCAGGGACGTTTATGCCATTAAATGAATTAAATCCTTCATTTATATCTTCTACCTTCCACCCCGCACCTAAAAGAGCGGTTCTGATTTGCCCATCAGAAATCTTTTGTTCGCGACATTGTTTTATGTAATTAATTAAATCATTATTCATAAATTTCTAATTATTTTAATTATTCCAATTAATCCAAATCTCGACTTTTTTAGTTGACAAATTCTTTGTATGTGCTATAATGTATATACTGGACTTAGTCCACAATCTTTTAAGGAGGTTCTAGTGAAAAAGTTTTATGTCTTGTTGGCGATGGTGGTATTGCTCCTCTCCTCGGCCTCGGCGATGTCGTTCGAAGAGAAGGCCAGCTGGGTCAAGGGATTCCAGATCAGCATCGTGCGAGAGGATCTCTCGTACAAAGGATTCGGAGACGACACCAAAATAGTTGATGTCCGACGCTATGACCGGCACACGGTTACCAAGCTTTCGGAACTCGACGGAGAAGAACAGGTTTCGCGGATCTACTGCGAAGTCTCGTTCGTCTCCAAGAACTTCCGGATCTCCGGCATCGTGGGCACGGGCAACCTCGCCTACGACTACTATCGGGGCACCATCGAGACCGTCGAGAAATACGACGGTTGGGACGGACAGTTCGAACGGCAACACGATTTCACGCCGTTCAAGAACAAGTCCGAACTCGGGCTGATCTTCGGTGGAGAGATTGAATGGACAATTCCGTTCAACAATGAACATTTCTTCACTAACCTGACCGCCAGATATCTCTGGCAGGACGAGTCGTCCGTGGATTCCAATATCCACAACTACCGTACCGAGGGATTCGGGTGGATGTCTTACGGATATTACGCCGAACAGGCCAATATCCGTAAGATGTCTCACTCCGAATTCTCTGCCGGGTTCGACATGTCGTACAAGACCAACGTCGGCAACGCGATCTTACATGCGTCCGCCGGAATCAGGGCCTTGTTCTTGGGTACCACCTATTCCGGCGTGGGATACCAGGAAAACTGGTTCCACGATTCCTATTACGGCTCGTACGATTCGTTCTACGACAAGAACGAATTCGAGATTCGCGCGACGAGTTTCGGGTTCGTTAATATCTTCCGTGTCGGCGTTGAGATGAACTTCGCCGAATTGTTCATTCAGGGCCAAGTCGGGTTTGCCCCCGGCATTTCGGCCGGTCTGAATTTCAAGCTGTTCTAAGCTTGAACTAATAGCCTGACCTACTGGCGCTGTTCCCTACGGGGAACGGCGCCTTTCTATTTTTATAATAACACGCCAATGAAAAAATAAGAATACCGACACTATCAATTCCAACATCTTTTAAGCTACAATGCCTACCCGGAACATAATATTGATGTAGTTCGTCGGAAAAGGCGTAAAATAATGCAAAAATAAAAGAATAGATGATTGCCCTGCAGGGCGATCCGCCTGCCTTGCCGGCAGGCAGGCCCTGGGCGGATATAGCCCTATATAATAAGAAGGTTAAAATGCCGAATTCAACAATATGTGCAATCTTTCTTAACAAAAAATCTTGTTCCAGATTTGTTTTTAGACTTGGGATTGAGGATAAAACAAATATCAACCCCGCCCAAACCACAACTGGCAACCAAAATTTCAAAAATTTATTCATTTTAGCATTTTTAACATTTTATCTAGTGGCCAAACGTTGATGACGTCTTTTCTTTCTAACCACCCCCTGCGGGCTTGGGCGATGCCTAATTCTAAATATTGAAAATGCGAAATACTGTGTGCATCAGAATCAATGGAAATTTTTACTCCTGCGTTTTTTGCCATACGCACATATTCGTCTTTTAAATCTAAACGATTAAAATAAGAATTGATTTCCAGAATCGTATTTGTCTCCTTGGCGACTTGAATAATTTTTTCAATGTCAACTTCAAACGGAGCTCTCGCACCAATAAGCCGACCAGTGGGATGAAAAATTATATCAACATTAGGATTTCTCATCGCCCGAACAATTCTTTCGGTCATTTTTTCTTTAGACATTTTAAAATTAGAATGAATTGCTGCGCCAACAATATCAAATTTCTCTAAAATTTCATCTTTCATATACAAACTCCCATCATTCATTATATCAACCTCACACCCCTTCAGTATTTTGAATTTTTGATTTTTGACTTTTAATTTTTGATTTATCTCATCTATTTCTTCCCATTGCTTACTTAATCCTTTTTCGTTTAATTTATTGCCAAACATGCCCCGAACATGGTCAGTAATTGCAATATATTCTAATCCCATATCCATTGCTTTATTTGCCATCTCTTCAATTGTATTTAATCCATCTGACCAGGTTGAATGCATCTGCAAATCGCCTTTAAGGTCGTTGTATTTTATTAAATTGGGAAGTTTATTCTTCTGAGCAAGTTCGATCTCGCCTTTATTTTCTCTCATCTCTGGCGGAATCCATTGTAGTCCTAATTTTTTATAAACCCCTTCTTCTGTTTCCGCCAAACTTTTAATTTTTGACTTTTGACTTTTAATTCGAAAAATCCCGTATTCATTCAATTTTAATCCTTTTTTAATCGCAATTTTCCTTAGTGCAATATTATGATCCTTGCTTCCCGTAAAATACTGCGAAGCAGCGCCGAAACTCTTTTCCTCAACAACTCGCATATCAAAATTAATGTGATTTTTTAATTTTACGGATGACTTGGTGTCTCCGTGGCTAAAAATATGCGCTACTTCCGGCATATTAATAAAATAGCTTACAATGTCTTTTGTGTCTTCTTTGTTATCAACTGCTACTAGAATATCGGCATCACCAATATCTTCTTTCATTCTACGCACAGACCCGCTTAATAATGTTTTTTTAACTCCCTTTATTCTTTTAATTTTTTGCTCAATGTTTCTTAAATCATTCAAAACATATCCCAGAGGAAATCTGCCATCAGAATTTTTCAAAAATTGAATCGACATTAAAATATTGTCTTCGGTTTTTTGCCCGAATCCTTCAATATTTCTAATTTTTTTATTTTTAGCAGCCATTTCTAGGTCTTTAACATTTTTAACCCCCAATTCTTTATATAATTTTAAAATACTTTTTGGTCCAATCCCCTCAATTGCCGTTAATGCTTCTAAATCAACTGGCACCTTCTTTTTTAATTGTTCATATTCTTTTATTTTCCCTGTTTTAATATATTCTTCAATCTTGAAGGCAATTCCTTTGCCAATAGATGATATATTTTCTAATGCTTTTATCCCGCCAGTTTTATAAATGTCAAAAACACTCTCGTCGAGTGCTTCAATACTAACTGCTGCTTTTTCGTAAGCACGCGGCTTAAATGGGACATCATCCATCGCTAAATATTCGGCGATATTATTTAAAATATGCGAAATCTCCTGATTGGTCATACAGATTTATTATATCAAAAAACCGCCTATTTGGCGATTTTAATAATAAATAATGATTTTATTTTATCTCTATATTCTTTATAATTTTTCTCAACCCGCCAGACACAGAACTATTTAAATTCTCTATTTCTTTTTTAATTTTTATTAAATCCTCTTTATCCAACTTCACTTCTGTTTTGTACAAAATAGATTTTACGTCGCCCAATTCAGATTTTGCAAAATGGGCCATTCTACCTTTAAACCCTTCTGTTTGTAATACCACAAAACAAAAAATACTTTGGTTTATACAATTTTCGTTCCTTTTGCTCCGATACTCATAGAGACTATTAATTTTCCTTGTTTCCTCTGTGTCCAATATTCGACACGCACTCATAATGTCTCCAATTTTTGCAAGGAAAATCCAGTCTCTTTGTTCGTATTCAAAAATATCTCCAAATTCTGACGACTTCATAATTTATAGATTTACTATCATTTCTATCTCCTCTTTTCTTGCTATGCAATCTGGATCATTGGCAGCTAATGCGTACGGGATCAGCCCTAGAAATTTAGTTTCTTTCCACGGAGATTCATTATGAGAAGCTTCTTCTATATATTTGGTATTTTTATCCCCGAATTTTTTACAGACCTCCGTTAAAATATCAAATTCTGTTGTAGAAAAATATTCTTTGTCCTGTTCTGTAAATTTTCTCTTCGGAATAATTCTATGAATTCCCTCGCCATCCATCTTTTCGAACGATATTGTATCAGCCAAAATAGAATTATCAATATCATCATCTGCGGTATCTACTAAATTTTTAATAGAAGAGGGTATTGGACCGTGCTCTAGGTTCACATAATTATCATATGTAACTGGTGATCCATATTTTTTTACGTGCATAAAGTCCAAGAAGTAAAATAATTTCATTAACTTCACTTTTCCTAAAAATTTTCTTTCAGTAAAATTACTAAAATATAATAGAATTGCTTTTAATTTTGGTATTGATATATTCATATAATTATATGATACCATATCTGACAAAAAATACAATTTATACAATTTATTTTATTTCTTTTCTATTGTTGCGTTTAATTCCTCAATAAATTTATCAATATCAATTCCATGAACGGTCGCACCATCTTCAACGTTTTCAAAACTTGCTGACGCACAACCCAAACAATGAAATCCGTATTTCATAAAAATTTCCATTGTTTCTGGATATTTTTGTAATACCTCCTCTATTTTCATTTCTTTTGTAATCATGGTTTTAAAAATCTTATTTTATTATCTCCGCCAATATTAACGTCTTTGTAAACAAATAATGGAATTAGTGAACCAATAATTGCTACGACTCCGGCAATTATAAACACAACATTAAATCCATATCTTGCAACCAAAATTCCGCTTAATGCACCCGCAATTCCCACTCCGATACTATAAGCAACATGTTCTATGCTCCACTCAAAGCCCTCCTTGCCCTTGTCAATGTGCCTGGTAAACATTGCCGACCAACCAGGCATAGCAATCGCCATAGCAATACCATATAATGCCTCCAATATATAAATATGCCAAGACAAAGTTGCTTGAGTATATCCAAAATGAATCAATCCCACCACAAAATACCCTGCGACCAAAAACAATAAATCATCTTTCTCTCCCCTTCTCTTGTCTAAAAATTTTGCTATAGGAATTTCAAAAATTGACTTTGTAATCCAATAAATTGCCACTGCAAAACCAGCAACTTCAATGCTTCCATCTTTTAATTTTTCCGTTAAAAAGACCGCAAAAATTGGTGCGACCAAACCCAATGCTGAAAAAAAGAAAAAATCTGCTTTAATTAAAAAGAAAACTATTTTATTTATCGAAAGTTTCTTTATCATTTTTTTTGTGATGAAACGATTTTCTAATTGTTTCACCAATTTTACTTAAAATTATTGAATCATGATTTTCTAATTCTTGCACAAACTTCGTTCGCGCAAAATATCTTAACCAATAAACAATTGATAGGGCAAATAAAATCATAACCGCTATTATGGTTAAAGAAATGCCAATTGTTACGCCCTTGGTCACGCTACTCAATGATTGTATGCTTGCACCAAAACCATAACCAATGCCACCCACCAACAACACCCAACCAACCGTTGCCAATAAACTTATGGTTATAAATTTTTTCCAATTCATTTTTAAACTCCCAGCAATCATAAAACTAAACATACTAATCCCATAAGTAATTCTGGTTAAGAAAATTGTCCTATAACTGTGCTCCTTAAAATATCCTTCTATCTTGTCTGCAAACCTCTTCCCTGTTTTAAAATGTTTTATCCACTTATCAACAATTGTATGCCCGGCAATTCTCCCAAGCACAAACCAAAGTAAACCATTCAAAAAATAACCAACAATTAATACCACGATTAAATCAAAAAAATTAAAGTAACCAAACCTTAATAAAACCCCGCTTAAAATCATGATAAACGTTCCCTCAAACAATGCTCCCAAAAAAGCGAAAATATAACGATGTTCGTACAAAAGTTTCAAAACCGAATTGTTAATAATGTCGATATTTATAACTTCCATATTATTCTTTGATTGGTGCTAGTGCCAACCAAAATATTATTCCTCCCGATTGCAATGTCCAAAAATAATGATCCGACAAAGCGATAATCAAAAAACAAAAAAACAAAATCGTAAGAGGTGGAACCTCCCATCGGAGGTTCCACCTCCGAATATCAAAAATTATAAATATTAAAAAGACCAATAGCCCCAAAATCCCCATTTCCGAAGCAATCAACAAATAGATATTATGCACTGGTTGAAAGATCCAGTCCGGCAATTGATTTGGCCCTAAATCGCCTTCGGCGATCGGGGTCGAACTGCGAAGCAGTTTTAGACCTGCCCTCAAAAAGACGGGATAATTATGTGAATAATTTACGAAATTCCCAATACCAATCCCCAAAACTGGTCTTTCTTTGATCGTTGACAATGCCATTTTATTGTAAAAAAACCTTAAGTCAATCGCCTGTTCCTGCAAGGATGTTGTAAAAAATCTTGCTTTAATATATGGGGACAGCACAACAATAACCAAGAGACAAGAAACAATAACCAAAACGAATAATTTTATTAAATCTTTCCCATCTTTCAATCGTTGTTCTGTGTGCTCTAACCTCCTTAATTTAAAAAACTCAAACAAAAACATCATTAAACTTCCAAATAAAAAAATCAATATCGTCGCCCGCGAAAAAGTTAAAAACAATCCAAAAATTAATAACAGGAAACAGACAGCAGAAAATAAAAATGGGAGAGGTCGATCCCGCCACAACTTCGGAGATGTCGGCGGGTTCGACCTCCTAATATAAATTTCGTAAAGACAAAAAATGCATAATAGCAAGAATCCCGCTAAGACATTAGGATGCGTAAAACTGCCGTAAGAACGCATAATTTTTTCGCCATTTAACATAAAATTCGCCACACCCGGAGAATTTGGGTCAAAAATTCCCGCTTCAATAAATTTTATGCCAACGCTTCCTTGTTTTATAAATTGCGCAATTGCCAATATTGCCTGAAAAACACCCCCTAAAACCAATATTTTCAAAATATTGGTTCGGGGCCCGAGCGCCTCTGGCACTTTAGGGCCAAAAAGAGTCCTAATATAAACAAATAGAATCACAAATTCCACCAATTTCACCCACCTAAAAACACTGATTTTTGTCGCCGAACTAATAAAAATCGAAATAAACGCAATTATTAAAAAAATCAGCAACAAGAGGTAAGACCTCTTGTCAGAGGTCTTACCTCTGACAATCTCTTTTAATCCTCCTCGTAAAATCCATAGACAAATCACCCCCGCCAAAACCACATCTCCCAAATAAACGAATATCGAATTCCATTCGCTTAACCCGATCGCTGAAAGCGATTTAGGGCTATTAACCAAAAACATCCTAATTTGGAAAGGAATTAGAATTAAAAAAATAAAAAATAGAGTTTTTTCTAACTTTTGCAACATAACTCTATTTTAACACAAAAAAAATATCCAATCATCATTGACACGCGATTTATATCAATCTAAAATTAAAATAAGAATTAATAAATAAAATAAAAATATGTCTAAAAAACAAATTACAAATGAAGATTTAGCCAGCATGATTAAAAAAGGTTTTGATGGCCACGACACAAGATTAGACGGAATAGACACAAGATTAGATGGAGTAGACACGAGATTAGAAAAGATAGACACAAGATTAGAAAAAATAGACACGAGAATGGATAATATAGAACAAGGTCAAGAAGAAATAAAATCAAGAGTAGGTAATATGGCCTATCAATTTGAAGTTAATGATTTAAAGAGACGAGTGAAAAAGTTAGAATTTAAAGCAGGCATTAAAACCACTTAATAGACAATATAATAATTCGTATCAAGAGACTCTCCGACGGACGTCGGAGGGTTTTTTGATTTTGTGGCATAATTTATTCCGTTATCGTTGCCGATTATTGCCGATGGTTATGTTGGACGTCGCACGTCCTACATATTTAGTCCAAAATCAACTTTTGAATATAGGTTTCGTTCTTCTGATATTGTTCCAACCAATCAATAAAAAACTTTTTGTATTTTTCTGGCCCACCAAAAAAATCTGTTAAAAATTTATTATCAATAACCGAAGGAAAATTTTCCGTACCAACGTAATCCAAAAAACTAGACCATCTGTACTTCTCTAAAAATTGCATTGCTTCAGTTATTTCTTGTTTGGTTAATTTCTTTTCTTTCCAATTCTCCTTCCACATACTTAACGGATTTGCATGAATATAACACACAAGATGCATTAATTGTTTGTCGTCTTCAATGTGAACATCTTGATATCTTCCCTGAAAAAGATACCCGCTTCTTTTATGTTTTTCGTTAAATCCTCTCGCATATCCACCGTGTATTTTTTTCATGAATAAAATGACCCCATTGTCTTTTAATTGTTCAATGATTAAATGGTGATGATTCGGCATTAATGCAAATGCGTGTATTTTCACCAATTTATCCCTCTCTATGTTGGACGTCGGACGTCCAACATCACCGTCTCTTCGAACATATTGGAGGGCAGGTTTTTTATCATTAAATTCATATAAATCATGAATAAACCTAATTTGATCACTTTTGTCTACAAAAATATTTCTCCTATCTACTCCTCTATCGAATATATGATACAACTCATTGGTTGCAAAATTTCTTTTATTTTTCATATTTATAAATTTATCTTATTAGTATGTTGGACGTCCGACGTCCAACATGCTTTTATTTTAACACAAAAAAATAGTTTTATAAATTAAAAATCTAATTTTTATGGCGTAGCTGTGGTTTCCGGTATTATAGTTACCGGCTCAGTATCCGAAGTGGTTGTAGTGTCTGTAGGAACTGTTTCGGGAACAATCGTTGTATCCGTTGTTGGGGCGGTTGTGTCTGTTGGAATCACGGTTGTATCGGTTGGGACCGAAGTTGTCTCTGTTGTTGGGGTAGTTGTAGTCTCTATGGTTGGAACCGTTTCGGTCGTCGGAGTAACTGTCTCTGTCGTTGGCAAAACCGGTGAAGCAGTTTCCGTAATCTCCACCGGCTCCGTCTGCACTATCCACCAATCAAATTTAATATCATCCAATAATGGTTCTGCAATATTTACAATAAATCTGCCTTTTTCTTGATATCCAATCCACCATCTTGAACCATAATCAGTTCTGAATGTTACAAAAATCTTCGAACTTGGTAAAACTTGGTTTGATTCAATGGTCACCGACGTGTCTTTTGCCTTAATCACTCCCTCACCTATCGAACTTTGTGTCTGGTCAGCATTCTTCTCAACCACTAATGTTTTCACCATCAACTGCGCAATTTTAACTATGCCATTTACAATTTCAATTCCTGCATTCTTTAATCCTTGAAATACACTTGCCATTAATTCACTGTTTGGCAAAATTGGATTAGAGGTTGTCACAATTGCACCTGTTGTTCCTTGAGAATTCAAACTTAATTTAATCTTTTCAATCTCGTCTTTAATATCCATTCCATCTACATATAGTTTTTTGCCAACATATAAATCGTCAGAAATAGAAGCGGTAGCATTAATGCCAACATTACCTAAGTCATCGATAGTTAAAATTCTTTTATCTAATGGTGCATTGGTGATATCTGTGATTTCACTTAAAATTTGAGTAAAGCCACCGTCATACCAGGTAAGATTTACAAAAACAAGAATTTGACCAGTTACAATGCTTGAATTGTCTGAATTGTTCGAAAATGCTTCTAATGCTTTACCAATTACCGTTCCTGGTTTAGTTGCTTTCATCGCTACGCCTGGAGTTGTGGAAGAAGTTAAATAATCACCAACCTTAATTGGTCCATTTTCTGTAGAAACTTTTACTGGAACACGACCAACCATGGTAATTGCCTTGTAATTTTCTTTATCAACTGGACCAAGACCAGGTGTTCCCGGTTGAGAAATGACTCCAATTAATTGTGAGTCATAGGAAGTATTAGTAAGCGTGCCGATAAACGATTCACTAGTTAATTGATCATCAATTTCTTGTTGTGTTGGTGTTCTTGCAGAAATCAATTCTCCTGGTTCATAGTTGGTAGAATCTAATGGCATGTATTCTGCCATATCGACCCAACCACCAGCTGCTAAGATACCATTTGTTTCAATAACATAGGCTGGAGGGGAAGTGCTGATTGAAGAAATATATACCGCACCTGAACTTCCAGTTACTTCCATAATTATATTTTGTTTTCCATCGCCAATTCTTAAGTTTCTATACTGTGTTGCTCCATCATTATATCCACGATAATTTAACCATAGATTGCCAGCAGCATTGTCGTCGTAACCAGCATTAAGACTATTGTTGTATGTATAAACTGAACCATCTCCTCCGGTAATAATTGTTTGGCCAGAAATACTTGCTGTGCCATCTACAGACAACATATAGCTAGGATTAGTGTCGCCGATGCCGACACTACCGCTAAATATATTTGCACTTACTCCGGTTTGAGTATATCCTCCATCATTGGTAATTCCTGAAATCCCTGTCATTGCTCCTGTAGTAGAAATATCCCAATCGCTGGAATCTAAGAATAATGTATCTCCATTGTCTCCAATTGTTAATGCTCCTGCTGGATTTAATGCAAATGTTCCTGCGGTAGTGATCGATGTTGTAAATTGTGGACTGGTGGCAAAAACTGCTAAACCACTTCCTGTTTCATTGGATAGCTGTGTTGCTAATTCTGCCGACGTAAATGTGTCGATGTTTGTAATTACGTGGTTGTGTGAATCATCGGCAACGGTTATTGCTCCACCAACTGCGATTGTTGCATCTCCAGAAAAAGTAACAAAACCAGGAACACCAGTACCATCGGCTTGAAGCATCTGTCCACTCGTTCCGGCAGCGGTGACTAAAATGGAGGTTGCAGAATTTCCATACAATATACCATTGGTAGTAAAAGTAGAAACACCAGTACCACCGCTTGCAACTCCTAGATCAGTGGTAAGGGTTACTGCACCTGTTACAGTGAGAGTACCATCAATCAAGGCATTATTATCGCCAGGATCTGAATCGCCACCAACATGTAATCCACCATTTATTGCTAATTTAGCTGCCGGACCTGTTGTCCCAATCCCGACGTTGCCGCTAATATAGGTATTATGCGCAAAAATCGCACCATAGAATACATCCCTTTTATCTTCGTTTTCATTATTTAAATATTCTTTCTCTTCTTGTTCAGATAATTTCTCTTTTGTATTAGAATCAATCAAATGACCCGCAACAAAATTGTGCGTGCCTTCAACCTCAATATCATAAACTTGCTCCTCTCCAACCTTCTTAATCTCGACAATTTCGTCCCACATTATATCGCCTTCTCCCAATTCTAAATCCGATTCATCCGGCAAAATGCCTCCATGAATAGTGGAACGTTCGGCTTTAGGTACCGCAATATTCATCCCAACGCTAAGTTGCGATACCTTCAACCATTCTAAATTGTCTTTAATTTTTTCCATTTAATGTTTCTTGTTTATTAATTTGAATATATTTTCTCCACACACGTTGCAAGTTTAATGTTTTTCTTCTGATGTAAAAATATGTTTTTACCCTCTCATTAAACCACTCCCATTCCGCACCTATCTGGCAAATGTCTCGCACTTGCTCCAGATAAACCACGATTCTATTACACTTCATCATCACTTCATCCAATAATCTCAAACACTGTGTTTCTGAACCGAATCTGCAAGAATGAGCAGCTGCCATTAAATGAGGGATTTGATTTGCGCAGTCAATTGCTTCATTAATTATTTTTGTTTTTATTTCTTTGCTTGCTCCAGAATTTTTTATTTTTTTCCCAGAATTTTTAGATAAAGTGTTACTGATTGCCACACTACTTTCAAGCGCCTTCTGATAAATCTCTAAATCCTGAAAACTTTTCACTGCTTTTTTCGGCTCATAAGGACGTCTATAATAATTTGTATAATTTGTGTTCATATTTTTGTTTTTGTCAACTTGGCTTAAATTGTTCTATTTTATTTGGATTTTCATTTATTTTGTAAGTCCCTTCTATTGTCGTAATTCTTTTCCTCCGACCTTTTTTCCTTTTATAGACCACGTGTAAGGGATAAAATTCTAAATAATCTTTTTCATCAAACCAAGCACACTTGAAATTATAGACCCTTAATCCCGTAAGTCGCGATAATGCCAATGCGTATAAAGTTAATTGTTCAATTGGCCTTTCTTTTATCGCATTTGGCTTATAGTCCAAGATATGCACCATTCCGTTCCTAATTTGCAGAAAATCTATATGACCAGTTATAAGCTTTGGCAGATCATCACTAGCAATTGGCCTTAATTCCGCCTCTTTTAACGATTCTTTATGAAACATCTCAAATCCAAGTTGGGTCTTCATGTGCTCCAGGTCCTCTTTTCTGAGGTATACTGGCACTTCAGTAGCTATGGTTACAGAATCATTAGCTAATAAGAATCTTTGCAGAGAATCATGCCTTTCCTTGGGAACTTTTACTGATTCTAAGATAAATTTTGCTAATTTAGTCGCATAATTTTGTTTTGAACGCACAATCATATCGGTTTTACTAAATACAACTGGCACTTCCGAAGCCCTTAACCCCTGCTGAAAATACTGATGCGGACATTCGACTGGCACTAAATCCAAGAATTCCTTTAACGGCCAAAATCCACTGTGCTTAAAATCCTCCTCAATAATCAATCTTACTTTAGCACGGTGGTATCTGAATCTATATAATTGACGATGAGCCAAGGTGGCGCTGGAGATTATGTCTTCCGGCTTATACATTTTCATTCCGAAAGACCTCATTCTGTCATAGGTGCATAATTTCCCAAATTGTCTAAGCCAATTCAATAAGGAGGATGGCTGAAGATTGCCTTGTTCTTTTTGCCCTCGCATTATTTTATTCGCAATACCTGTTGCTTGCTCCAAACTATACCCTAAATTATATAAGCTTATTGCATCTAGAATTGTTGCCATTGAATAATGTTTTCCCTTAACCGATCCAGGAGTAAAGGTTCGCATGCAAGTATTGCATAAATACAATTGAATTGTTTCTGATTTCTTTTTGCGTAAACCTCTTTTAACAAAATTCGAACCTTCACAATATGGGCAAAATATCTCTAGGACGCTTTTTGGCTCGACAACGCTTGGAACGGGACTCGAAACAACTTCGTTATTTACGAGGTTGTTTTTATTTTCTATATTCGAGGTTGGGGCTATATCACGATTCTCAAAGGCAGAAACCTCACGACTTCTGAACAAATTAGCTATTCCCTTCCCAATCGTGATAAATTTTCCACTGATTTTCTGCCCAATTTTGGCATTTTTTTCTTGAATTTTGGACTTTGGATTTTGGATTTTTATTAAATATGGATGGTTCGCAGTGGTGCGAATTACCCTCCCGGACTTGGTTTTTATTTCAAAAATTTCTTTCACACCCATATCCATCAAGGCATTGATTTTCTTGTATTCAGTGGTATTTGTATCCTCGTTGAGGGATAAAACCTCGTCTCCGGGCTGAATATCGCGAATTGGAACGAGTAGGTAGTCGTATATTCCCCCCTCCGCTTCGTCCTCTTCGCTTTCTCCGTTTTTCTTTCTTTTTCTCTTGCGACGAATTGGGATTAAGGTGTCACCGGTCATACATTGGCCTTCGACATGAAGTTTTTGGAGGGGGTTTGTCGTCCCGATGCCGACGTTGCCGGCATTCAAAACCATTTGATCCTGCGCGCCATTTGAACCAAATTTCAACATTTTTCCGGTGTTAGCATGAATAGAAAGATCATCGGTATAAGAATATATATTTGCGGTATTTGCGCCAGTAAACATAATTTCGTATTCGCCAGTCGAATCAATAACGAGTCCGCGATCAGCACCAGTGACTAGCGATAATTTTCCACTCGGCGTTGTCGTCCCGATGCCGACGTTGCCGGTATTTAAGATTGTCATAGCTGTAGCCATCGTGTTTGCCGTGGTTCCAGTAGAACCTACTGGTGCAGTTTGGAAAATCAGTGAACCTGAGCCACCAGTACCTGTTCCATTACCTGGTTGAATTGTTAGGTTAGCACCCGCGTGGTCAGCACCCGTTGCTACGCCTGTACGTAATATCTGGGATGATGGTGACGCCGCATCGGTTCCAAGAATAAGTTGATTTGTTGAGTCTGCTATTCGTATAAATCCATTGTTTTCATCCAAATCAATCTTATTCGCAACCCCCGCAAGAAGTGTGGTGACATATGTTGAAGAATGATAAAGTCCATGAGCGGCTCTACTAGAAAAACCATAACTTGGGAGCCCGCTTGTTCCATCAGGCACAGTTATTTGTCCTGTCCCTCCAATCGTTAATGCTGTCCCCGGCGCTGTCGTCCCAATCCCGACGTTGCCGCTATGTTGAATTGTCATCCTTGCGACACGACTGTTTGGATACGCAGAAGTATAAAATTCAAGATTTTGCCAATCATAAAATGACCCAGGATTAACATAAGCCCGCATACCAGAACCATAAGTAGTATCG